>JBFXKR010000171.1:0-4856 GCA_050173595.1 Candidatus Berkiella sp. | reverse complement strand
TGGTAAAGAAGGCGATATCATTCCAACGGGCGCACCGTTAGTTGATGTTGAAGGTGAGGCCAAAAAAGATACGGGCACCGTGGCAGGTGAAATTAAAGTGGGTGAAGAAATTATCCAAGAAAAACCACCGCCGTTGGCCGTGCAACAGGTATTAAAGTTTTACCTGCTGTACGTGCATTGGCTAAGAAGTTAAATGTCGATTTGAACATGGTTACTCCATCTGGTATGGATGGTACGATTACAAGCGACGATGTGAAAAAAGCAGCACAAACACTTGAGCAGGCAGGCCCATTAGAGCCTTTGAAAGGTGTCAGGCGTGCGATGGCCATGGCAATGAGTCAATCGCACAGTGAAGTCGTTCCAGTAACTATTTTAGATGATGTAGACATAACATCATGGGTGAAAGAAAAAGATTTTACGGTAAGAGTGATGCTGGCAATCGTTAATGCCTGCAAACAAGAACCTGCATTAAATGCTTGGTATGATGGTCAAGCCATGGGCAGAAGATTGTTGACGAATGTCAACATTGGCTTAGCGATGGATAGTCATGACGGTTTATTTGTGCCGGTGATAAAAGATTGCCAGGAAAAATCTCCTCAAACGCTACGTTCTGAAATAGAAAAAGCGAAAAGAGAAGTTGCCGATCGCACGATTTCACCACAATCTTTACAAGGTGCAACTATCGTATTATCAAATTTTGGTAAGTTTGCAGGAAGATACGCCAATCCTATCATTGTCGTACCAACAGTGGCTATTTTAGGTGTTGGTGCTTTGCGTGAGGAAATAAGGCCTATCAATGGCGAAGCGAAAGTGAGATCTATTTTACCTTTATCACTTTCTTTTGATCATCGTGCTGTAACAGGCGGTGAGGCAACGCGCTTTTTAGGAATGATTATGCAATCTTTGAGTTAAAAAAAGGACAGCATCGCTGTCCTTTTTTTTAATACTCATAGTTAGGAAATTTCTTTTTAATCAAATAGTCTAGTGATATTTTAGATGGTCCATAAGCCATGATAACGATGACCATTAAACCCCAAGTAATGTGCTGTTGTAAGCCAAGCGCACCATCCGCTGTCCACAAGAAGGGATAACATAACACCATCGTAAGATTAAGCAAAAATAAAAACGATGCACATACTCTTGTGCACAAACCAAAGATTAGGATAATCGGTAAACAGAGCTCGGCTGCTGTGCCCAGATAAGCTGCTACTTCTGCACTTAACAAAGGAACATGATATTCATTCTCAAACAAATAAATTGTTGAAGCCCAATTTTTTGTTTTTATCCAGCCTGAGAAAAAAAAAGCTTTAAAGATCCATAGCCTTAAACCCACATCTGCTAGTGGGACAAGTTTATGTAAAAAATTAAGTGTCCCTGTATAAATTTTCAATCGACGGTTCCTTTTATTGGCGTATGACGCGTCATGCATGTAGCAACATTAGAATAAGTAAAGCAAGGATATGTCCTCTTTAACCACTGGTTTTAAATCAAGCCTAATAAAATGTTGCTCTTAAAAAATGTGCTACCATTAAGGATAGGTAAAGCAAGGGGACATTGCTTTTACAGCTAACCTCATTAGGAGACAGTATGCGTAACGAAATTATCGGTTTAATTGTAGGTATTGGCTTAGTTTATGCTCAAGCAGTTGTTGCAAAAGAAACGCATCCCGCTAAAGCACATAAAGTAGCAGCGAATACACAACACTCGCAAAAAGTGGCTAAGAAAAATTATTATAAACATGATAAAAAAGCGCAAAGAAGCAAATCTTCTCAAGTGCAAGCAGATGACTATTATGATCAAGATGGCAGAGCCTATATTGGTCCAAATCCAACTGCTACCAGCCTTAAACAAAACCGAAAGTACATTGAAAACTATGAATCTGATTTAGATCAAATGAGAAGTCACCGTTAATTGTTAAAATAGCCAGTCTTTTTAACACAGCTATCCTCCTACTTGTGCGTGTTACAGCTTGTAACACGCATTTTTCTTATTTTTTTTTTACTTAACTTTTTCAAAAGCTTATTCGCTTTTTTGTGTTTTCAAACCCAAATGGCGTGCACTTCAACTTTTAATCTTGTTAACAAACATAGATAATAAAATCACATCAATATAACGTGCTTTAATAAAATACGATTGTATAAATATACAGTTCCATGAGGGGGATTTATGAAAACGAGAAAATTAGTTCTTCTTGCCATACTGACAACACTATTTGCATTTTCATCACCAGGATTTGCTTATTCAAAAGGTGGCTGCCATGACGGCGGCGGCAGTAGTGGTGGCATGGGCGATAACACGCGTGAAAGAGGCGATCCCTCTGCAAGATCACGAGGTGAACAAAATCACGATAATGATACGCAAGGTGCAGAAGCAGCTTCTGCTTCACAAACCGGTCAAGGCACTCATATAAGTGATATCGGTAGGGGTTCGCCCAAAGATACAAACCATTCCTTTAACAGCACCAGTGAAGAAACAATGAATCATCGTTGATGATTTTTAGGGTTAAGTTGGCAAATATGAACTCATTGGTGATTGGTCAGGGTTAATATTTGCCATTTAGCATCAAAAGGGCTGCTTTTAGTGCAGCTCATCTTTTAATTTGGTTAACATACATTCATAATGGTCATATGAGATCTGTCATAAGTAGCTGTATGTACAGCTTAGAGGGGGCAGATTTTGGAGGTTATTATGAACATAAAAAACATGATGAGCATTTTATTTGTAGTTTTGCTTTCAATGGCTACAAGTGTTTATGCGGGCCAAGGCTCCAGTGATGGTGGTGATACAACACGCGATAGAGGCGGTAGCGCTGATAGAGGATCTCGTGGTGAAATGAATCACGACAATGATTTACAAAATGCTGAAGGTGTTTCATCTTCTCGTCGTAGCAGTGGTCATGATATTGGCACTATTGGAAAAGGTGCACCCAAAGATCCAAATTATTCTTTTAATAGAAACAAACAAGAAATGATGAATCATCGTTAAGCCATTATAGATCAGTGCCAAGATAGGCTGATTGTACTTGAGGATTATTGAGCAGATCTTGGCCGCTTCCTTCTAGTGTTATTTTTCCATTCATGAGCACATATCCGCGGTGCGCTAGTTTTAAAGCAATATGAGCGTTTTGCTCTACCAATAATATCGTTGTCCCAAGATTGGCTATTTCCTTTAATACTTTAAACACTTGGCTAACGATGACAGGGGCAAGACCAAGACTGGGTTCATCTAACAAAAATAATTTAGGGGAGCTCATGAGTGAGCGTCCCATGGCTAACATTTGTTGTTCTCCGCCTGATAGCGTGCCTGCGCGTTGGTTTTTTCGCTCTTTAAGGATCGGAAACAAATGATACACTTTATCTAGGTTATCTTTAATTTTGGTTTTATCTAAAAGATAAGCACCCATCATTAAGTTTTCAGTAGTTGTCATTTTGGGGAATATTCTACGTCGCTCAGGTGAAATTGCGATGCCCAGTTTAGATATTTCATGTGTTTTTAGATGATGAATGGGCGTATCTTGAAATAAGATTTTGCCGCTTTTAATCGGCGGCTGAGCATACACTGACATCAGTAACGTTGTTTTGCCCGCGCCGTTTGCGCCAATTAAACTCACAATCTCTTTTTCATAAACGTTTAATGAGACATCATGTAATGCTTGAATCGCGCCGAACCGCGCGCAAATGTTCTGGATGGATAATAATGCCTGTTTAGTCATTTTCAACTCCAAGATAAGCTTGGATTACACGTTTATCTCGACGTACATCGCTTGGGTTGCCAGTGCAAATGACTTCGCCATGATCAAGCACCACGATATGATCAGAAATTTTCATAACCAGTGACATATCATGTTCTATCAGCAAAATGGTGACGCTTTCATTTTGGCGCAAAGATAATATGATTTCACGTAACTCATTTGTTTCTTGCGGGTTAAGTCCTGCCGCAGGCTCATCTAAGCACAATAAATGAGGTCTTGTGCACATGCTGCGTGCTATTTCTAAGTGCCTTTGTTTGCCATAGGGAAGCATACCTGCCAAGCGATTGGCATCATCCGTTAAGTGGAACTTATCAAGCCACGCATAGGCAGTACTAAGTGCATCTTTTTCTGAGCGTTGGAACGATTTAGTGTTAAAATAACCACTAACCAGATGGCGATTGGTATGACAAAATTGTGCAACCATTAAATTCTCAATAACGGTCATTTCGCGAAATAGTCTAATGTTTTGAAAAGTTCTTGAGATCCCGGCTCTTGCAACAAGATGAGAACCGCCAAAAAAATTGTAATAAAGCGTGCTAAAAAAAGAGATAGGGTTTTTAAGATGTCTAGCTGAAAATGATTCACCCAGTAATTTGCCAAGGTTAATGAATTGATTATTTTTTTTAAATAATAATTCGCCTTTTTGTGCGATATAAAACCCCGTCAAACAATTAAACAAAGTTGTTTTGCCAGCACCGTTTGGTCCAATGATAGCGCTAATGCTACCTTCCTTAACAGACAAAGAAACATTATTTAAAGCTTTAAGGCCGCTAAAATGCATACTGAGATTGTTTACGCGCAGTAAATCGTTTGATTGCGCATTCATGATGCGTTTGGCCTTTTAAAAGAAAAACGTGAAAATTGAATTAACCCTTGCGGACGCCAAATCATCATCATCACCATCATCGCACCAAACAACAACATCCGGTATTCAGAAAATTGTCGTAATAGCTCTGGCAACAAGGTGAGAATCAGCGCGGCGATGATAACACCAATGGTAGA
Organism: Candidatus Berkiella sp.; assembly: GCA_050173595.1. GTDB lineage: Bacteria > Pseudomonadota > Gammaproteobacteria > Berkiellales > Berkiellaceae > Berkiella. The sequence goes on along the minus strand of JBFXKR010000171.1, from coordinate 103 downwards.
TCCCATTCCGCCAAGCACAACGATCGATAAAATTAAAGCTGATTCGATGAAAGTAAAGGAAGAGGGAGAAATAAAGCCTTCTAAGGAAGCAAAGAACACGCCG
>JBFXKR010000170.1:0-4857 GCA_050173595.1 Candidatus Berkiella sp. | reverse complement strand
GCAATCAGCACAACAAATCTTGACGACTTCTGGTGAGGCACTACCACATGAAGGACATTGGGTGATTATTTTACCCATCTTTTATTCCTTGGTTTTTCATGATCTTTTTCTTCATTATTTTTAGTTTTGATTTGTTTTTCATTATCATAGTGTTGTTTTGCAATCAAAATACCCCGGCTAAATTCATTCTCTACAAGATTTTTTTTTAAATTGGTATTGTTCCTGCCCCGCATCTAAAAATAGATCCCCCGAATCCTTTTCCTGTAATTTCAATAACCCTGGAAATGGCGGATCAATTAAGACTAAATATCGTGCCCCATTTTGATCTATTTGCGCCCCAAGGCGTGATTTCCATTCTTTGCAGGTTATTTCAAAACCCTCTTGTGTTTGCGTTATCTTCGTCTTGCCAAGATGGGGATTAGAATATTCTCCTACATAGGGTTTGATCCATTGCAATTTATCACATTCAAGTGACACATCTGCTCTCACTTTTCTTAATATTTCAGCCTGTTGACTCATGCTGATATTAATAATTTCTTCAGCTTGAACCTTTGCCCCGAAGGTTAACTCTAAAAACTGTTGCTTAACCGCACTCAAAAAGGTATGACCGTAACGGCTATTTGCCATCATCACCACACCAATCCCCTTTTCTGGATAAAAGAAGAGATCACAAGCAAAGCCCATGGTGCCACCACCATGGCTGATAACTTGTAAGCCTTGTTCTTCGTTTATGATAAGCCCTAAACCATAATGTGACTTATCGCCCATTTTTATACCGGGCCGTCGTCGCTCAAGAAGTGCTTTTTCACTAATAACACGTTTGCCATTTAAGGCACCATGATTAAGCTCTGCAAGCAAGTATTGCGACATATCCTTCACGGTGGACCAAATTGCGCCACTGGGTGCAATACTGCCACAAGATTGCTCTATATTTACTGGGATCTCAGTAAGTTCGCCATTAATATCAAATGAATGCGGAGAAGCAGCACCATTTGCTTGTGCCTCTCTTGCCTTGAGGGTTGTATGATTCATTTCTAATGGTTTAAAGACAAGTTCTTCCATCGAATAGGTATAAGCATCTGTTAAGGATTTAGACGGCGCATAGGCATGAGCTGCCATATAGCCACCCACCATAAATAGTAAATTCGAATATTGGAAGGTTTCACCCAATGCTGTTGTAGGCTTCATTTCCTGCATTTGTTTTAGCCTTTCTTCAGGGGTACTGTAATTGAATATAAAATCAAAATCACGACGTGGCATACCCGTTGAAGCACTTACCGTTAATCTGGCATTCATTTGTTGTGTAAGCAGAGGATCATTGAGTTTAAAGCTATCTAGCACTTCACATACAGGTGTATCCCATTTTATGGTTCCTTGATCAACCATCGTACCCATCATGAATGTCGTTAAAGCTTTGGTTGTTGAACCAATCATAAAGGGCGTATCAGGGGTTACGGACTCTGATGAGCCTAACTTTTTCACCCCATAGCCCTTGCTCAACATTGTTTTGCCATTTCTATGCATAATTGCAATGGCAAAACCTGGAATTTTTAATTTATCCATACCTGATTCGATAAATTTATCAAAATCCTGGAATTGCTCTTCGCTCCATTGTCGCACTTCTTGATCCTTTAAATTTTGCTCTTGAGCACCCTTTGGTTTCCAGCTTTCCATCATTTGCCCTAATTCAGCACCACGGCGCTGTAATGCTGAATTGGTTGCTTCAATCAGAGAGATATAAGCTTGATTTTGATAATTTCGAACAAGCGCCATCACTGTTCTAGATTCACTGAGTGGAAGGTCATAAACAATCTGCTGCCCACTTTCCCAAAATCCACCCAACCAGGCTGGTGGAAGAGAAAATTGTTGAGCAATCTTTAAATCAAAATTGGGGTTTATTTGTTGCCAAGCTTGCGCTAAGGCGCCCTCAACGGCGGGAAGGACTAAACAATTCACTTTAAAATCCGATTCTGGGCCAAGTAATTTTACTCGCCCTTCAAGTTCTTCACACTTCCAAGTATCGGGGTATGAAAACGTACTGCCATTGTTAAGAAGAACTTGCGGCATTTTTTAACCTCATCATTAACCTATCTGGTTTCATACTCGAAAGTATAATGATGATTTTAATAATATCAATATTAATTTTAATTTTATTAAAGATATATTTAATTATATTATTTGTTATCCAAATTACTTCTTTCGCGCAATCGCTTCTACGAAAGCGCTTTCCTCGCCATGGTAGTGGTGACTGGTTTCTCGAATCGAAATTATCCTAAAACATTTTAAATTCTGCATCATGTAGCCTACCGTGAAAAAATTTCGAGTATGCCCATGGTGATAACGGTTGCCTCCGAGGTGATTACCCATCCCAAAAAGCGGATCTTTTGTCGATTTACATTTTACAAATAACAATCCATCTTCATTTAAAATCTCAGCAATATTGCGAAATATTTTAGCTGTTACGTCATCTTCAAAATAATGCAAGCTAAGATGGGCATAGACTACATCTTGTTTAGAAATATGATGAATGGGATCTTTAATATCTTGGCAATACCAAGCAATTTCTGGATGCTCGTTTTTTAGAGAATCAATGGTCTTTTGCGCCAAATCAATTGCGGTAGCAGATAACCCCATATGATGAAAAAAAAGTGAATCGATCCCGTTCCCACATCCTAAATCAAGAAGTGTATTTTTGTTTTCACTTTTTACAATTTTGAGCGCTGCTTCTGCAAAGGTATTAACTTCTATCGAATCATTTGAATTCCATGCATTATCCCAATATGAAACTAATTCTTTTGATTCAATCATGCCTTTAAATCATCCTCTCTAAGCTTTCCATGAGATCTTTGAGGTATATAAACAAATAGGTAAGTTAATTGACATTTTCTCTGGACTAACGTATATAAGCCTTGATCTTCACGTAACGTTATACCTTAGCCTAGTACTAAGGAGGAAAACAATGGCCAAATGGCACCCAAAAGCGTTTAGTCGCTTAACAGGCGTATCGGTGAGAACCCTTCATCACTATGATGAAATTGGTCTACTCATACCCACTGTTCGCCAGCCTAATGGCTATCGTTTGTACTCTGAAGGCGATCTGTTGAAATTACAACAAATTATTGCCCTAAAGTTCTTTGGCTTTGAGCTTGCTCAAATCAAAAATATCTTAGCAAAAGAAATGGATGATTTGACGCATTTTCAAGCTCAAATGAAAGTGTTAGAGCAACAAATTACGCAAATGCAAAAAGCCAAGCGATCTTTACATAGGCTTATTGCTAAATTGGAAAGTAAACAGAGGATCCCTTGGAATAATATCATTCAACTCATAGAGGGTTATCGTATGACTGAAGAAATCGAAAAAATCTGGGGTTTTGATATGGCCCAGCAGAAGGAATATGAAAAATTTCTAATTGCTAAAGGCTATACATCACAACAAGAAATTGATAAAGGCTGGAAAAAGATTAAAGATTGGGACAAAGATAAGTGGAAAACCATCAAAAACGATATTGATGATTTAAATAAATCATTTGTTTTGGCGATTCAAAAAAATCTACTACCCCAATCTCCAGAGGTGCAAAATTTAGTTCAGCGGCACTGCCAATGGCTCACGCAATTTTGGATCCCAAACAAGGAAAAATATACTGGTTTAGGAAGAATGTACTGTGATAATGCGGATTTTAAAAAGTATTATGATGCTTATCATCCGCAGCTAGCAGTATATTTGGCCCAAGCGATGAAAATCTACGCCGAAAGAGAATTGACTTAAGCCTAAGAGCGGTCATGAGTGCAAAATGACCGCTCATCTCTTTTGATAATTAAAATACTTGATTTAAGTTAAAAAATAATCTAAATATACGTGTAGGCTATTCAATAGGTATACACCGCAATGAAAATCATCTCTCAATAAGCCCTTGATTAGGGCAGCCACATGAGTCTATCGCCCTGACTACTTGAGAGTTTGATTATGATACATTCCCCAATACTTTTGAAAGATATTGCAATTTCTTTCTCACATAAAATTTGCTTTGAAGACTTTAGCATTCATATAAACTATGGCAGCCGCATTGCTATTATTGGTCGAAATGGATGCGGGAAAACGACATTATTGAAATGTCTTCAAGGTACAATGAGGCCAACCAGCGGTTTAGTCCAGTTACCCCAAAATACCCGTATTGGTTATGTACCTCAAATTATTGAAAACGATACTTCATTAAGCGGAGGACAGCGTTTCAATAAGGCTGTTACAAGGGCGTTGAGCCTTGATCCCAACATTTTGTTGCTTGATGAGCCAACAAATCATTTAGACAGACACAACCGTAAAAGCCTCTTGCGTATGTTACAGTCTTATCCTGGCACCCTAATTGTCGTAACGCATGATACGGAACTACTTAGAACTTGTATTGATACCCTATGGCACATCGATAATGGTCAAATCCACGTATTCACGGGCGCATATGATGATTACATCCGAGAATTACGCAACCGCCGATCATCTATTGAGCAAAAAATATCCCTTCTTAAACGCCAAAAGAAGGACATCCATCATGCTTTAATGAAAGAGCAAACTCGCGCCGCTAAAAGCAAAGCCAAAGGCACGAAAAGCATTCATCAAAGAAAATGGCCTACGATTTTAAGCCCAACCAAAGTAAGTAGGGCGCAAGAAACCTCAGGTCGCAAAAAATCTGCCATAGAAGAGAAAAAACAAGATTTAAGCGAGCAACTATCGAATCAACACCTACCTGAAATCATTGTACCTAAATTTTCTTTAAGTAGCACAAGCATTGGTGAACGAAATATTCTATCAATTCGAAATGGATGCACAGGATATGTAGGATTTGAACCCCTGCTGCAAAAAAT
>JBFXKR010000169.1:0-4860 GCA_050173595.1 Candidatus Berkiella sp. | reverse complement strand
AAGAGATCATTGAAGGTCGGTATGATGATTTGCCTGAGCAAGCATTTTACATGGTTGGTGGTATTGAAGAAGCCGTAGAAAAAGCCAAATCCTTACAAGGTACAAAAGAGAAATAAAATGAGTTCTTCATCAACCACGCTGCAACTAAACATCGTAAGCGCTGAAGCTGAAATCTTTAAGGGTAAAGCACAGCGCGTTTTTGCCACAGGCATCATGGGTGAGCTTGAGGTGACCCCAGGTCATGCGCCACTCTTAACAGGGTTGTTGCCGGGTCCGGTTCGTCTCAAAGATGAGCAAGGCAAAGAAGATGTTATTTATGTAACAGGTGGTATTTTAGAAGTTCAGCCTTATATTGTAACCATTTTGGCCGACACCGTTGTGCGTGCGCGAGACTTGAACGAAGCCGAAGCCGTTAAAGCACAACAACAGGCAGAGCGTATTCTTAAAGATCATAAATCTGATATTGATTATGCTAAAGCCAGGGCAGAGCTTGCCCGCGCGGCAGGCTTGCTGCGCGCCATTAAAGAAGCCAAGAAAAAAGGCAATATAAAATAATGTGTTTTGCATTAGTAGGTAAGGAACAAAATATGAGAAGGGGTGGCAAAGGCTGCCCTTTTTACTATTTGAAACTATTGAAAAATAAGCAGAAAAGGTAATCGACATGGCGTTAACTGTGGTTGTGCTTGCGGCAGGGCAAGGAACGAGGATGAAATCCACGCTGCCCAAAGTGCTTCATTGTCTTGCAGGTAAACCGCTATTACAACATGTGCTAGACACAGCAAATCAATTGTCGCCCTCAAAATCTATCGTTGTTTGTGGCCATCAAAGCAAATTATTAAAAGATACGTTTTCAAATCAACCCATCGAGTTCATCGAGCAAGTTCCTCAAAGGGGAACTGCGGATGCTGTTGCTAAAGCACTTCCTTTGTTAAATGAAAATGATAAGGTGTTGATTTTATCTGGTGATGTGCCGCTGATTTGTGTTGATACCCTGAAGCGCTTCGTCCAAAGCACGCCAAAGAATGCTTTAGGCCTTATCACAGCGCAATTGGAAAATCCCTTTGGGCTTGGGCGAATCGTTCGCAACAATTCAGGCAACATCACTCAGGTTGTTGAGCAAAAAGATGCTAATGAAGACGAGCAAAAAATTTGTGAAATCAATTCTGGAATTTATCTTGTAGAAGCCAATTTACTTAAAAAATGGATCCCGCAAATACAAAATAAGAATCAGCAGCAAGAGTTTTATCTCACGGACATTATATCAATAGCTGTAAAAGAAGGCGTTCTGGTTGTTTCAAGCGCGCCAGAAAATGTGCATGAAATTAGCGGCATTAACGATAGAGCGCAACTTGCACAGGCGGAAAGATACTACCAACACAAACAAGCGCAAGCATTAATGGTTCAAGGTGTAACAATAGCCGATCCTTTGCGTATGGATGTCCGGGGTGAATTACAGTGTGAAAACGATGTGTCAATTGATATCAATGTGATCTTTGAAGGAAATGTCACCCTCAAAAAAGGGTGTAAAATTGGACCACATTGTGTCGTTATTAATTCAACCCTGGGTGAAAATGTAACACTCTTGGCAAATTGTTATATTGAAGGTGTTAACATCGCTGATAACGTTACGGTTGGGCCCTTTGCAAGGCTGCGTCCTGGCACGGACATTGATAGTGATGCACGCATAGGAAATTTTGTTGAAGTTAAAAATGCCAAAATAGGCAAAGGATCTAAGGTAAATCATTTAAGCTACATTGGAGATGCTACCATTGGGCAAGGCGTCAACATTGGGGCAGGGACAATCACTTGTAACTATGACGGTGCCAACAAACACCAGACCGTTATTGAAGATGATGTCATGATTGGATCTGATACGCAGTTAATTGCCCCTGTTCGTGTTGGTAAAGGTGCTACCATTGGTGCTGGATCAACTATTAATCAAAATGTTCCAGAAAATCAGCTGACCTTAACCCATCAGTTAAACCAACGCAGTAAAAATTGGGAGAGACCTAAAAAGAGCTCTTTCACAAACAATCATCAAGATAAAGTCTAAGGACATCAATTATGTGTGGGATTACAGCCGCCATTGCGCAAAGAGAAATATCTCCTATATTGTTAGAGGGATTAAAACGGCTTGAATATCGAGGCTATGATTCCGCGGGTATGGCTGTTTTAAATGAGTCTGGAAAATTAGAGCGCTTACGTATTTGCGGTAAAGTAAATCAATTACTTCAGGCGCATGATAAAGAGCCGCTAATTGGAAAAGTTGGTATTGCGCATACACGTTGGGCAACCCATGGCAAACCTAGCGAATCTAATGCGCATCCTCATATGTACCAAAATAAAATAGCCTTGGTACATAATGGTATCATTGAAAATTATCTACCTTTAAGACAAGCGCTTGAGCAAAAAAACGTAAAGTTTTTTTCAGAGACTGATTCAGAAGTGATCGTTCAATGGCTGGGATCCTTGCTGGAAAATAACAACACTATTTTGCAAGCGATGTTAGCAACTGTGAAAGAGCTTCGTGGTGCCTATGCTTTGGTTGTGGTCTCGCAAGAAACACCGGATAGAATCATTGCCGCACGACATGGTGCTCCTTTGGTGATTGGCATTGGCAATGGTGAGAACTATGTCGCCTCAGATAGTTTGGCGTTGTTACCGTTTACGCAAGATTTCATTATTTTAGAAGATGGTGATGTGGCGGAAATATTTCGTGATAGCTATCAAATTTATGACGCAAGTGGCAACAAAGTTGAGCGCAAGGTGAGAAAAATAGCGCTGAATTTACAAAACGCTGAGCGTGGGAAATACCGGCATTTTATGCAAAAGGAGATTTTTGAGCAGCCAGAAGCCATTCGTTCTGCTTTATCAGGACGTTTGCATGCTCAAGGGATCCCGGATGCCATTTTTGGCGCAAATGCGTCAAAAGTTTTTGATAATACCAAAGAAGTGCAAATAGTCGCTTGTGGCACAAGCTATCATGCCGGCATGGTTGCAAAATATTGGATTGAGCAGTTTGTTGGTATTCCCTGTCAAGTAGATGTTGCCAGTGAAATGCGCTATCGGAGAAATGTTGTCAATAAAGGCACGTTGTTTTTGACTTTGTCCCAATCTGGCGAAACAGCCGATACGCTGGCGGCAATGAGAGGACTCACCTGCGATAACTACAGCGGAAAATTAGTTATTTGCAATGTGCCAGAGAGCTCCTTGGTGCGTGAATCTGACTTGGTATTACTCACACACGCAGGTCCAGAGATTGGCGTTGCTTCCACTAAAGCATTTACGACGCAATTAGTTGCTTTATTAATGTTGACGCAATGTTTAGGGCGTCGCTTTGATAAAAAGATGGACGATCATCATATTGTGCAATCGCTGCGCGCTTTACCACACATTATTGAGCAAGTGTTAGAGCTAGATGAGGCGATTGCTAAGCTAGCGCATCGCTTTGATAAAAAAGAACATGCCTTGTTTTTGGGGCGTGGGATCCATTATCCGATTGCCAAAGAAGGTGCACTGAAGCTTAAGGAAATTTCATATATTCATGCTGAAGCATATCCTGCAGGTGAGTTAAAGCACGGGCCATTAGCTTTGGTTGATAAAAACATGCCGGTGATTGCTATTGCTGCCAATGATCATGTGGTTGAAAAATTGATTTCAAACTTGCAAGAAGTACGTGCGCGTCAAGGCGAGCTTATCATTTTTGCTGAACGAGGCGTTGATTTACATTCAAATAAAGAAATGACCGTGGTTGAGATCCCTCAAGTGGGAGGCTTGCTTGCGCCGATTGCGTTTTCGGTCATCCTTCAGTTGTTGGCGTATCATGTTGCTGTGTTAAAAGGGACGGATGTTGATCAGCCAAGAAACCTTGCAAAGTCTGTGACTGTAGAATAATTGCACCATGTGTGGTCGGTTTGCGCTGCATGCATCACAAGATGAAATAGTCTCTCATTTTCAAACGAAAGGAGGCTTTGTTATGAAGCCTCGCTATAATATTGCACCAACACAAATTATCCCGATTATTCAAGATTGGCAATCAACCATTGAGTTTGCCAGGTGGGGATTTCTTGCGCCATGGACAAAAGCACAAGATGATCACATCTTAACTGGGCATATTAATGCGCGTTTAGAGTCAATACTTGAGAAACCAACCTTTAAAGAGGCTATTCAAAAGAGAAGATGTTTAATTCCAGCCTCAGGTTATTTTGAGTGGCGAACAATTGGCAAAAAAAAACAGCCCTATTATTTGGTTGTCAAAAATAATCCCTTAATTGCTTTTGCTGGGATTTGGTCATCGTGGCGCGCGCAATCTGGCGAAGAAGTCAGGACTTGCGCGATTATTACCCACAATGCAACGGGAGAATTGCTTTCTTTGCATGAAAGAATGCCATTGATTATCGCAAAAGAAGACTATCAACATTGGTTAGCTAAAGACTATGATTTTAAAGATTTAGTAAAAGCACTTGTTCATATTCCTAGTGAAAATATAGGGATAAAACCTGTAAGTCCAAGCATGAATAATCCGCGCGTTGAGGGAATAGACTGTATTCGCCCATTATCTTGAATATTTAAGGAAAAGGGGTTTACTTGCAAAATTTCGGTTGGCATAATCGCCACGCAATCCTTTTGAAAAAAAACTCATCTAAAAACAATAATGGAGAAATCGATGGCAGTGCAACGCCCTACAATTAAATCATCAGTACGCAAAAAAGCAGATGAAAATGTTGAATCAAAACTTTCATTGAAAGTGAAAGCAATGAAAGATAAACAAACCCGAGTTGAAATTTTACAACATATTTCTGATGCGACTGGGTTAAAACGAGTTGAAGTCGAAGCTGTTTTCACTGAGATGGCTAAATT
>JBFXKR010000168.1:0-4884 GCA_050173595.1 Candidatus Berkiella sp. | reverse complement strand
GGCAGTTGACGGTAATAGCTGTAGCAGACCTCTAGCGCCTGCATGTGAAACCGCATCGCTAAAGAAAGCACTTTCTTGACGTGCAATACCAAAGATCCATGCAGGATCAATATTATGTTTGTTAGCATTTGCTAAAATTTCCTGGCGAAACGCCAAGGGGAAGCGCAAAGGCACATCATCTTTAAATTCAGCCCTAGCCATCGTAAAAATAGCAATATCATGATAACCCAATTGCTGTGCTAATTTTGCGGCGCCTATAATTTCATCTTCCTTCATTTTATCAAGCGCGCGAAACCATTCTACACGCGCTACGGCGTCTTTTCCGACATGATTTAATTCCTTGAAGCGCTTGATGGCATTGAGCTGATTAATTTGATGAAGGGTATGAGGATCTACGGGAGATTCTCTGTGTGCAATAGATACAGGCTGAGATAAGCGCAGGCTTGAAACAAAACCATAATAGTTTCTCGACTGCGCTAGTTGTTGATAAATTTGTATTGCTTGCTCTTGATTACCGGTTGCTTCTTGTGCTCTGGCCAGCCAGTAACGCCAAGCTTTATCTTCTTTAAGCTCCTGGGGAAATTCTTGTATCAGTTTTAATACATGTGGCCAGTCATTATCAATAAGGGCCAAGCGCACGCGCCATTCACGCGCCACATTATCTATCGCATTATCTTGTAATGACGCTAACCATTCTTTGGCATGCTTGTTTCTTTGGTGGCAAAGATACACTGCAATATCGCGCTCTATCATAGCGCTTTGAAGCTTTGAAAATTTGGCGCTAGTAGCATTTTTTTGCCACCAAGTGAGCGTTTTGATCGGATTTTTTTTGGCTAACTGTTGTAAGCCATAAGTCATGATCTGGGCTTTGATCTTGTTAGGCACATTCAGTGATGTTTGGAATTTTTCTGTGAGTACAAGTTGTGGCTCTTTACTGAGTTTTAACCATAGGGTGGCAGCCTGTTTTTCAGGGGATGCCATCTGCTTAATTAAATACTTACACAAATTTTCATTTTTCACTTCAAGCGCTAGCTTAAAACGCTTCCAAATTAGGTTTTGTGTGAGTCCGCCCGTTTTGCGCCAAGCATTAAATAATTTGTCACAACCGTTTGCTTGGGAATAACCCACCAGCCACAATTCTTTGGCATTTTGCAGGTGTTTATTATCCTTGCTTAATTCATATTGCGCATAATGATAATAGCAGGCAAGTTCTTCATTCATGCTGGGCTTATAGTTTTTTATGTAAACATCCCATTGTTTATGTTTCGCCAGTTTGGTTAGCCATAAATTATCAAGCGCATTCTGAAAGGGAAAGTCGGGAAAGTTAGCTTTAAACTGCACAATTTTATCATTAGTGGCATCAATTGATGCGCTGGATTGAATTTTTCGTTTTAAATCATCATACATAAGGTATGGGTACAAGGGGTATGTGGTTATTTTTGTACTTAGCTTTTCAAAGTTGACATAATCATGTTTTTTGAATGCATGTTCAGCGCGGATGTAGATATCGCGTTGAGATACGATATCATCTGGTGGCAATGGGTGTGCTAATAGCTTGGCCCCTAAGAGCAAGGAGCCAAAAAAAGAGGCAGTTAAAATCCATTTATGCCAAGTCATGTAGAGAATTATTTTTATAATGAGGTTGCTTAATAATAACTTAAGGCAATTGAACTTGCGAGGTAATCTTTGTTACGATGTGGAACATTAATTAGTATCCAAACTAACATAATGCAATGTAGGTTTCCATGATTTTAATCATCGATAATTACGATTCTTTTGTATTCAACTTGGCCCGCTATGTGATTGAGCTTGGTTTTAAAGCAAGTGTTTACCGAAATGATGCAATCACCCTTGATGAGATAAAAGCATTATCGCCCAGTCATATTATTATTTCCCCTGGCCCTTGTTCGCCTAATGAAGCGGGGATATCCCTTGATTTGATACAACAGTTTATGGCGTCGGTGCCCATTTTGGGGGTTTGCTTAGGCCATCAGGCTATTGCACAGGCGTGTGGGGGAAAGGTCGTTAGGGCAAAGTATCAAAAGCATGGAAAGTCAGATAAGGTGTATCATAACGCAAAGGGCATATTTAGCCACTTGCCGAATCCCTTAACGGTTGCACGCTATCATTCTTTGATTGTAGAAAAAGAAAGCTTGCCCTCTTCCTTTGAGATAACAGCGCAAACTGATCAAGAAGAGATTATGGCCATTGAACATAAAGACTATCCCTTGGTGGGCGTGCAGTTTCATCCCGAATCGGTATTAACCCAGCATGGGCATGATATGTTGCAATATTTTTTAAATATGACGACGCAATTGCCATCATCCAAACAGAACCCGTTAATCAGATCAAAAAAGTGCAATACGCTCATGGTGTAAGTGTTGTAAATGATGCCTCTGAGAAATTTATTTTAAGGGCAAAGGTAAAAGTGTTAGAGAGCGGAAAATGGAATTTATTTTCACGTCGAAGTCATTTTACAATATTTTTCATCTTTTACGGGTGGGGGCGTCGGGTTTTTCTTCTTTAGGTTTAGCTTGATCTTCTACTATTGCTGCTATTGCTGGTCGACTGCTAACTTCGGCTTGAGGAGCTGCTTGAACAGTATCATGTTTTTGTTGATGTTTGGATCTTGGTGCGATAGCTTCAGCTCTAGCGCCGAATTCAGCTGTTTGTTCTTGTCGAGCTTCTAATTCGTTTTTATTAAACACTTGCGTAATGGATGCCATATTAAATCCCTGATGATAAACATCAATATGTTCTTTTAAAAACTTTTTGAAGCTATCCATGTCATCGCTTTTAAATTGAATGGAGCCACCAAATTTAGGATCATGTAACCACAATCCATTTTCCCCTTTTAATAAAACAAGTGCTAAAGGATGGCTTTCATTAATTGGGTTAGACAAATTGACAATAACTGATTTTGAATTAGATTTTTCCAAGTTAGCAATCACAAAATCAATAAATTCATCATTCACTTCTCGTCTTGCGAGCTTTTTCTGATCTTGGGTTGCAACCAGCGCTTGTTGATCAACTGGTATTTGATCCGGGTCTTTAATTTGCAGTGTTCTTAAAATCGAATCTGAATTATCATGAGTTGGGTCTGGATCTTGGTTATCAAGCGATAACATTGTTTGAATCCATTTAAGCTCATCACCTGATTTGAAACTATCTTCAATCATCTTCCCGTTTTTCGAGAGGATGTGCTGTTTTACGAAAAAGTCATTTGTTGATTTTAATGGATCATCAGCTGAAGTTTGCTTTTGTTGTGTTAATTTTTTTTGCAGGGCTCTATGGGCTTTGATTTGATTTTGTCTCGTGCGCTCAAGCAACTCTGGATCGACCAGGGCTTGAATCCAAAGGGGGATAGAGCGTGCATCTGCCCCTTTATTTGACATAGTGAACTCCTTGCCAAGGCTTTATTTATATTAGTATATACCCTAACTAACTGGTGGTTCAATCAATGTACTAACATCCTTTAACCGCCCGACGGCGTGTAGGATATTGCCCATTTAAAGGGCAGAATTACGCCAAAGAACCTTTGCGATTACATCCTAAATAGAATATGATGCTTAAAAGTAGGCAGTTTTTACTGAATAAGAATGATGAGGAGAGACATTTATCATGCAACAAGCGGAACAAGGGACCAATCAACGCATTGAAGCTCAACAAAAATTATACAGAGCCTATGCATTTGCCGCTGAAGCCTATGTTAAAAAGCCAACCATTTCAAACTGGGAAAAAAAAGAAAAGGCGTTCGAAAATTACAACGCCTTAATCAGATTTAAAAGAGAACCAGAGCCAGCTTAGTCTATAAGCTGGTTGTTCTGATTACACCAACACCAACGCCTTCAATTACTAAAGGTTGCATATTTGAGTTTAAGTAGATAGGAGAATGATCAGTATTCTCTGCTCTTAGCTCAATTTGCTCGCCGTGACGGAAATATCTTCTAACAACAATTTTATTATTGACGCGTGCAACAATAATTTTGCCGTTTTCAGCATGATCACAACAATGAACGGCCAACAGATCGCCATCTTTAATTCCAGCACCCATTAAACTGGTTCCCTGAACTTGTAACAGGTAATCAGGTTTTGGGCTAAAGAATTCATTTTGAATACGCATTCTGCCATCAAAATTTTTCTCTGTATAAACAGGAGAATCGGCATTGTGTGTTTTAACAATCGGCAAGCCAATACCATGTTCTCTCGCTAATTGGATACCACGGGAAGTACCAGGCGCTAAGGTGATGGCACCTTTGCGGGCTAGTGCTTTCAAATGATCTTCCGCAGCGTTAACTGATCGAAAACCTAAGGTTTTAGCGATTTCAGCACGTGTTGGAGGAGCACCCGTTTTCTCAATATGATTGCGAATAACTTGGAGTACTTCCGATTGGCGACGAGTAAGATTCATTGTTTGAGGAGAGGAACTTGTAGGCATAACTTTGCTTCCCTGTTCAAAGGTACAGAACCAGTATAGCTATCGCATCTAGAGTTCGCCAACTACGCTCACACTACATTATTGAATATAACGAATTTCTAGCATAATTAATAATTTTCTCTTGCTGCTGTGCTTTCGTTGTTGTTAAAAACCAAAGCTCAATCAGTAAAAGTTAATTCCTATAATAAATATTAAAATGAGATCGCCAATTTAGCAAAATTTACTGCATTGCAAGAAAGGTTTTACCCTGATTATTTAAAATCGTACTCATTTTAACACCTTATTATTATTTATAGTCCCTTACCTACTATGGCTGTCAAGTAAAAACGCTGAATTCTTAAGGAAGATAGGTATAAAGTATTAAGGGTTTTGTCGAAATTGGATTATTGGGATTCGTTTGGTTCAATTTCGGTTAATGGGCCGGACCAATCTTCAGGGCGTATTGT
>JBFXKR010000167.1:0-4903 GCA_050173595.1 Candidatus Berkiella sp. | reverse complement strand
ACTTAACAAACTTAACCACTTGCCAGCTAAATAAAAGATCTTCCAATTCACTTGCACTAGGTGCACGTTTAGTGACAATGCTATAGCTAATATCTTTACTTGAAAAATCAGCTGATGTTTGGATTAAAATGCCGCCATTGACACTTTTAATTTCTGGTAACGGTGGTTGCTTTGTGATTTGTTGGTAGCGTAATAACCGGCAGTTTTCTTTTTGGGAGGCCATATTGATGGCTTGCTCGCTAAAATCAGGCGCGATAATGACTTCAACAAATTGATTTTCATAAATGGTTTTGATCACATTTTCATCAACTTTGCTATTAAATGCTATTATACCGCCAAAAGCAGAAGTTGAATCGCTTTGATAAGCTTTTAAATAGGCATCATGATTGCTAGCAGCGAGCGCAACACCGCATGGGTTTGCGTGTTTTACTATCACACAGGCAGACTCTTTTAATGCTTTGACACATTCAAGTGCAGCATCCGCATCTTGGATGTTGTTATAAGAAAGTGGTTTGCCTTGGAGCAACTTTGCATGGCTGATGCTATCGGCGGGTGCATCCGTTTGAATGTAAAAAGCGGCTTGTTGTTGTGGATTTTCACCATAGCGCAACCTTTCTTTAAGCTGATAATTTAGCGAAAGGTTTTGGCCAAAGCCATCAAGCGGTTGTTTGTCTTGTACTTTACCAAAATAATTGGCGATAGCCCCATCATAGGCGGCCGTGTGGGCAAATGCTTTCACAGCGCAGTGCAAGCGAAGTTCATCATTGATAACCCCTTTATTGGCCTCAAAATCTTCGATAAAGGAGAAATAGTCTTGTGGATCTACCAAAACGGTGCACCAGGCGTGGTTTTTAGCTGCCGAGCGAATTAGGGTGGGGCCACCGATATCAATGTTTTCGATAACCTCTTCAAAGTGTGCTTCTTTGTTGGCGCTCACTTTTTCAAATGGGTAAAGATTAACCACAACCAAATCAATGTCATGTATATCGTGTGAAATCATAATGTCTGCATCGATATCACGACGACCTAAGATACCACCTGCAATTTTAGGGTGCATGGTTTTAACGCGGCCATCCATTATTTCTGGAAAGCCGGTATATTCACTGACGGCAATCACGGGTATACCATGCTCTTTTAAGAGGGCTGCTGTATTGCCGGTTGAAATTATTTCAACACCATGTAAATGAAGATTTTCCGCTAAAGGGATAATATTTGTTTTATCATAAACGCTTAATAAAGCGCGTTGAATTACGGTTGACTCATGCATATCTATTCTAATCCATATTCTGCAAGACGTTTACGAAGGGTTCCTCTGGCAAGTCCTAGCCACTGCGCTGCTTTACTTTGATTACCGCCAGCATGATCTAAGACTGTTTTAAAGAGCCCAAGTTCCACTTCTTTTATCACGAGTTGATATAATTCCTTGGCTGGTTGTCCATCTAGCGCCAAGAAATAATCTCCCAGCATTTTAGTAATGACGTCTTTAAGGGGTGGTGTTTGTGTCATTGCGTGGTTTCCATTAAATTCGCAAAAAAAGCATCCGCCGATTCGAGTTGTTCCTGGGCATTTAATATTTGATTAAAAGCATGTCTAAAAGCCGCACCACTACGTTGGCCTTTGCTATACCAAGAGACATGTTTGCGAGCGACCAGAACACCTCTTTGTTCACCATAAAAGGCATATAAATTTTTCATATGATTAATCATGATATCTCTAATGCAAGCGACATCAGGTTCAGGTAAGTGTTCTCCTGTGCGCAAATAATGCATGATTTCATTAAATATCCAAGGACGTCCTTGTGCACCACGACCAATCATGATGGCATCGGCGCCGGTTTGTTCTAATACATATTTTGCTTTTTCAGGGTTGGTAATATCACCATTGGCAATAATAGGAATGGAAACAGCTTGTTTGATTGCAGCAATGGTTTCATATTCTGCTTCACCATGAAACATACAAGCACGCGTGCGGCCATGAATGGCCAATGCTTGAATGCCACAATCTTGTGCCATTTTGGCAATGTTTACGCCATTGCGGTGATGGGTGTCCCAACCGGTTCTTATTTTTAAAGTAACTGGAATTTTTACGGCTTTTACCACTTCGTTTAAGATGTTGGCAACTAAGGGTTCATCTTTAAGTAAGGCTGATCCAGATAAAGTATTGCATACCTTTTTGGCAGGGCAGCCCATGTTGATGTCAATGATTTCTGCGCCTTGCGCTTCGTTATAAGCTGCCGCTTGGGCCATCATTTTAGGATCAGCCCCCACGATTTGAACTGAGCAAGGTCTTGTTTCACCTTCATGATTGGCGCGGCGCTTGGTTTTTTCACTACCATGCAACAAGGAATTAGCACCCACCATTTCAGAAACGGCAAGTCCTGCACCTAAATTTTTGCATAGTTGTCTAAAAGGCCTGTCGGTGACACCGGCCATAGGCGCTAATATGATTGGCGCTTCTAATTGATAAGGGCCAATTTTTAAGTTTTTTAACTTATCTTGGGACAAAGTCGTATCTCATGATAGATCTCTTTCAAGGGAGGGCAATTATAACGCTTAGGTCACTATCATGCAGCCTTTTCTAGCGTTTAATGCAATACAATAACGCCCATTCTTCTTGAACCTGGACATCTTTGATATCAAAGAAGGGCTCGTAGGCTGCGCCCACCTCGTCAATTTGATTAACTAACAAACCTGACATAACCAAATTGCCACCA
Source organism: Candidatus Berkiella sp. (assembly GCA_050173595.1). GTDB lineage: Bacteria > Pseudomonadota > Gammaproteobacteria > Berkiellales > Berkiellaceae > Berkiella. The sequence continues at coordinate 2,190 of JBFXKR010000167.1, read as the reverse complement.
GGTGTGCAGTGCTCGGTTAAGACGCTTGATAGGGATATGAGCGGCTGGGCCAATATGTTGGCCAGGATCGTTTGGGCCTTAAGATTTGCTGGCTTATTTTCGGGTAGGCAAACCGTGAGCTGGTTTGCCTTAATATCGTTTCGTAGGCCATTTTCTTGGGTTGCAATCAGCGCTTGGGGATCATAATCAATTGCAAAAGCATGAGCTGCGCCAAGCTTTAATGCCCCAATTGCCAAAATCCCAGAGCCGCAACCATAATCAAGCACGGTTTGATTTAAGGGCGGATTTTTATCAAGCCAGCCTAAGCACAGGGCTGTTGTAGGATGCGTGCCGGTGCCAAAAGCAAGCCCTGGATCAAGTCTGACAATGACGGCATCTTTTTGCTCGGGCGCGCTGGCATCAGTTGGTACAATCCATAATTTTTCCCCAAATTGAATGGGTTTAAAGTACTCAAGCCAAGTTCTGGTCCAATCTTGCTCTGCTAATACAGCGGATTGAATCGGGGTGTGAGGGAGTTGTTTTTGTATAGCGTGAATAATCGTTTCGTTAAAGTCATCTTGTGAAAACAAGCCTACCACTTTTACTTGATGCCACAACGTGGTTTCACCTGGCAAGGGCTCAAGAATAGGTGTTGTGCCCGCATCATAGAATGATACTGAGGCTGCGCCAAGCGCTTCTAGTTTATCAGACCATATTTGTGCTTGTGCTTGAGGTGTTTCAAAAGAGATCTCTACCCAGGACATATTATTCACCTTATGTTTTGCCAGGCATTTTTACATTTTTCACATTTAATAGCAATTTTGACCAAAAATAGCGCTTGCAGCTGCACTTTTCTATGAGCGGCTAAAAATGCCCGACAAGCTGTCGGTGCGCCAGTTGAATTAGATTTTTTAACTAAGACAAACTGCACGCATCCATTTTGATAATTTTACAAATGAGGAAAATAAAATGAGAACATTAAACTTAAACGAAGTGGCACAAGTTTCAGGTGGGAAAGCGAATGATGGCTATAACTTTTCTTATATCCTTTCTCATGGTTTAACCATCGGGGTGATATGTGGTGTGTTAGGTGGAAGCTTTTGGTGGGGCGCTGCATTTGGCGCAGGCTATGCAAGTTTGATGATGACGGCCAAAGTTGCGGATGCTTATTTTTTTCCTGAAGATCAAGTTGTTGTAACACAGACAACGTTTGTTACAGCTGAACAATCCGTGTAATCTTTTGGGTGCGCCTTTAGCACTAAAGGCGCACTCTGATATCGTTATCCCAACCACTGCAATAACAGTTCATTGACATCAAAGTTGATGAATGCGAGCATTTAATTTTTTGCGATAATTAAAGGTTTGTGAATGAGAACATTAACTCAAGCTGAGCAGCTCGCAATCAGTGGTGGTTTTATAGATATTCTCGCGATTGAATTTAAGATGGGTGTTTATTTAACGGTAGCGTTTTTTGTAGGTATGGGTTCATACTTAAGTTATCAATATTTAAATCAGCTTCCCTTACCCGTCATGCCAAAAAACGAATAGTATTGTAAAGCTATTCATTAAGTTAAGCACTTACCCTGTTGTTAGCTCTCTTTATTGTTTGCTTGAAAATATCAAACAAAGTGAAGGGATTCGCTTTTTTTCCTAAGAAATTTTGATAAACTTTCGCTTCTTCGAACATGTTACTCGATATTGGGTCCATAACTAAGGAGTATTTTATGGCGTTAGGTGGAGTAGATACAAAAGAAGCAGTCGTGGTTAGCGGTGCTGCGATAAGTCCTGAAGTAGTGCAACAAGTTGTTTCAGTTGCCCAAGAAATTGAGCCGAATATTGCGAATATAGCGCAAGAGACACTAGAAAAAGAAACGGCACGAAATGAGCAAGCAGCCAAAGAAGCACAAAATGCATTGGCTGAACAAGAGGCGCGTAAGCCAGAAGCCGTAAGGCAACAAGAAGCAAGCCTTCAAGCAGCTAAAGAAAAATTGAGAACTCATGAAGTTGTTACAGAAGATGGCAATGTTGAAAAGAAAATAGAATCAGCGCAAGAACATGTACAACGATTACGCGAAGAAGAACATGAACGTCTTGTGGCTCAAGAACAAGCTAAAGAAAAAGCGACAATACTTGCAACTGATGCTGTTACTGCCATTGAGCCAAAACTAGATCATATTCATAAAGTTGCAGAGGAAGAATTAGCGCAAAGGG
>JBFXKR010000166.1:0-4911 GCA_050173595.1 Candidatus Berkiella sp. | reverse complement strand
AATCTTGTTAAGGCATCTTTGGGAGCATCATGTTTCTTTAAAAGCAACGCTGCCATCGCAGGACTTAAGGTAAGCGAATTAATTGCCGAGATCACGGTAGATATGGCAATTGTTAATGCAAATTGGCGATAAAATTGACCATTTAAGCCACTCACGAAGGCAATAGGCACAAAGACCGCAATCAGTGTTAAACCAATCGCAATGATAGGCCCACTGACTTCTTTCATCGCTTGATAAGATGCCTGCTTTGGCGTGAGGCCAGCTTCAATGTTGCGCTCAACATTTTCAACCACTACGATGGCATCATCTACGACAATACCTATTGCTAGTACTAGCCCAAATAATGATAGGGCATTGATAGAAAAGCCAAATGGCAACATTAACGCGAAGGTGCCAACAATTGAAACAGGCACTGCTAAGAGTGGAATAATGGATGCGCGCCAAGTTTGCAAGAATAAGATAACCACCAAAACAACCAAGGCAATAGCTTCAAACAGGGTAATCACCACCGCTTTAATCGAATCTCTCACAAACATGGTCGGATCATAGATAATTGAGTAATCTACATCTTCTGGAAAATCCTTTTTAAGCTCCTGCATGGCTTTACGCACATTGTTAGATACTTCAATGGTATTTGAGCCTGAAGCTTGGAAAATACCCAAGGCAACCGCTGGCTTGTTGTCTAACATTGAGCGTAGCAAATAATGAGAACCACCAAGCTCAATACGGGCAACATCTTTTAGTCGGGTGATAGCACCATCTGATGAAGATTTTATAATGATGTTGGCAAATTCTTCTTCAGTATGTAAACGACCTTTGGTATTGATATTTAATTGAAGATCTAAACCAGGCACAGAGGGTGCCGATCCGATAACCCCTGCAGCAACTTGAATATTTTGTTCGCGAATAGCATTCACAACATCACTTGCTATCATGCCACGTGAGGCAATTTTGTCTGGATCTAGCCATACACGCATTGCATAATCGCTGCCACCAAAAATTTCCACATGCCCAACACCTGGGAGTCTGGTTAACCTGTCTTTTATGTTTAAAGTGGCATAATTACCTAAATACAACATGTCATAGCGTTCATTGGGTGATAATACATGCACAACCATGGTCAAGTCTGATGAGCTTTTCACGGCTGAAACACCAAACTGACGCACTATCTCAGGCAATCTTGGTAAAGCCTGATTAACACGGTTTTGCACGAGTTGTTGTGCTTTATCAGGATCAGTTCCAATTTTAAAGGTAACAGTAAGCGTCATTTGGCCATCGGAAGTGCCTTGTGAAAACATGTACAACATATCTTCAACGCCGTTGATCTGCTCTTCTAAGGGGGCCGCTACCGTTTCGGCGATGGTTTTAGGGTTGGCACCAGGAAACTGCGCGCGCACAACCACTGAAGGTGGAACCACTTCTGGATATTCAGAAATTGGTAACTGCCAAATACAAATAAAACCGGCAATAAATATAAGTAAAGATAATACCCCTGCAAAAATGGGTCTATCTATAAAAAATCGAGATATGTTCATGCCTTTTCCTTAGGAGGATTCATGTGGGCGGTATTCATATCAACCACCTGTGGGATTACCTCACTGCCAGGTCTTGCGCGTTGCAATCCATTCACTACAATGCTATCGCCTTTTTGTAACCCTTCGCTAATAATGCGCAACCCTTGAGATTGGCCGCCTAACTTCACCTCGCGATAACTCACTTTATTATCGGCGCCAACGACTAATACAAACTTCTTGTTTTGATCTGTTCCAATAGCGCGGTCGGTTATCAGCAAGGCATGTTGTTTGGCTGCATCACCTAAATTAATCCTAGCAAATAGCCCTGGCACTAATGCACCATCTTCATTTTTAAATACAGCTCGTGCCCGAATCGTGCCTGATGAAGTATTTAAACGATTATCAAAGGATTCAATATAGCCAAGATGAGGCGTGCCGGTTTCATTTGCTAAGCCCATTTTAACGGGAATGTGATTCCCTGAATTTAATCCAAATTTATTTATTTTGATGTAATCAAGGTACGCTTGTTCATCTATTTCAAAATCAGCATAAATGGGAGAATGACTTACCACTGTTGCCATCACACGTACGCCAGGTTCAACCAGATTACCAACCGTAATTTCAGGTCGACTGATAATGCCTTTAATAGGTGAACGTATTTGCGTGTAATCTAAGTTAATTTTTGCACTGTCTAATGCTGCTTTAGCACTTTTAAGTGCAGCCTCACTGACGTTTAACGCACTTTCTCTGGTGTCATATTCACTTTGTGAAATAACATTGTCTTTTATTAACCTTTGGGCACGTTGGAATTCACTGGTAGTGAGTGCAACCTGGGCTTGTGCTGAAATATAGGCACCTTGCGCCCTAGCAAACTCAGCAGCATAAGGTTTTGTATCAAGCGTAAACAACAAATCGCCCTTATTGACGACTGTTCCACTCTTAAAATGAATAGCATCAATTGTACCTGCAATACGAGGACGAATTTCTACTTGTTCGAAGGCACTCAATCGCCCTGAATATTCATTCCATTGTTGTATCTCACGCTCTATAACTTGTGCAACACTCACTGGCATCGGTGCGCCATGATGTCCTTGAGGCAAACCTTGGTGTGAACCAAATTGTTGATAGCTAAGTACAGCAACGCCAACAATGAGCACGATACCGATTGTTCTTTTATTTAACCAACGTGGCATAAAAAAGGCCTCTCAACTTAACTGTGTGTGCAAAATAAAATCTAACTGTGAAGGCGCAAGATTTCGCGATTTAACATAGTACTTCAACAATGCAATCGACGCTAGCCAACTCCCTGCGAATTTGCTTGATTTTGCGCAATATAGAGAAAGCTTTTACTTTCAAATTTGACAGAATTTGTCATTCAACTAAAACAAAGCCTGTTTTAGTGCATTTTTTCGTGTATTTAAACAATATGACTAACCTGTTTTTCAAATCACTATTGATAGCGTGCTCAATTTAAAAACTTTGGCAATAGGTCAAAAAAGTCTTTGCTTTAGCTGATTTTCACATCTATGTTTTTTTGTGAGCTGAATATTTCAATTTATTGCTACAAATAACAACAGTTGTTTAGGAGTACCCAATGAAAGCCAAAAAAATACTACCCATGGTTGCACTCGTGTTCTTAGTTGGGTGCGATAACATGAATCACACCGAGCAAAATGTTCTGGGCGGTGCAGTGCTTGGCGCAGGGGCTGGTGCTTTAATTGGTGCTGCGGCCAGTGCACATGGTGCAGGCGCTGGTGCTTTAATTGGCGCCGGTGTTGGCGCGCTTGGCGGTCTTATCTACGATCAAGCTAAATATGGCGATAGATACTACGGATATGACTACTAAGAAATCAAAAGACGGGTAATGGGTCAGATAGACCCATTACTCTCTTTTTATCGTTGCTCACTTTTTGGAGAGTAAATCATGAAATTATTAACCATTTGTGTTTGTGCGTTATCTATGTGCAATGCTTATGCAATAACTTCGCAGCATGAATCTATCAACATTGCTGCACTCATGAGCAACTCTGCATCAAGCAGCGAAATGAAACAAACTGCAAGCAAAGACTTAAAAGAAACGAAACAGTATCTTTCTGACAGTGAAATCACTGCAAAAGTTAAAGAAACTTTTGTTAAAGAAAAACTTTTTGGAAAAGAAAAAATCTCTGCTATGGGCATTCATGTTAAAACTAACAAAGGCATTGTGACTCTAACAGGTAAAGCAACATCGCTTGAAGATGCCCAAAATGCCATCAAGCTTGCTAAAAGCGTTGAAGGCGTTAAAGACGTCAAATCAAAAATAAAAGTTAAAACTGCCAAAAAATAAAGAAACCCCCTGCATCAGCATAATGCAGGGGGTTTTTGGTTAAAGGTTAAATTGATTCATACTATTTCGTCGGCATGGCAACTCTATTCCCATCAGCGACAAAATGGGAACATCTTCATCATTAAATGCTAAATTGATAGCCCTTGTTTTAAATTCAGGATTATCTAGCAAGGTATAGCAAGTCTCATCTAAATAAGCCTCTAATGCTGCCTCAACAGTCAAGATGTCTTGGCTGATAAATGGACAAAGTAAGGACAAACGCCGCATCTGGTTTTCAGTAGGTGAGAAAAGTAATGCAAAATGGTGCTCATCTGTTGCAATAAGCTTTTGATTCATAATTAATCCATATATTTCCACACTTGCTAACCATTTTGCTAAAAATAAATCATCTTGAAGCGCCATACACTGCAGTTCAGGGATTCTATCTCTATCCCTCATATAAGCTAATCTTGCGACTTCATCTTCGCTAAGCTGCACTGGTATATAGCCGTCTTGTTGCATCGGCTCAAGCAAACGAACACGCCATTGAATTCTTTCTAGAGACTCATCTTCTTTTGGCATAGCCTCATCAGGCATACTTTGCGCCATCCTTGCTTGTCTTCTTGCTTCTAAATCTCTTCTTACTTGCTGATCATGCGCAAGTTGCAACAGTTTTTCACGATTTGTGATAATAAGATTTCTTCTATCATTACCCGACATAAACCGTAGTTCACGAATTTTATCCTTAGTAACATCTTCAACGAGATGAACAAATTGTTGACGCTGCTTCATTTTATTTTTGCGATATCTGGGGTTGGCACGCAATTTTTTGTCCATGGGTACCCAACTATTCTTATTATTAATCAGTTCCCGCAATTGCCCCACCTTTTCAAGAATTGCTAGTGGTATTTTCATGGCTTTTTTAGCACGTTCACGTAATACGGTTGTTTTGAGTGCATAAATCACTAAAGAGAATCCACGCTTCCCAGTGATCAAGATTTTATCTAAAATGTCCTTTGCAAGCTCTGCATATCGAAATTTTTCAACGCCAGTTAATGACATGCTATGTCTCCTTCGCAAAACGCTCTTCAC
>JBFXKR010000165.1:0-4912 GCA_050173595.1 Candidatus Berkiella sp. | reverse complement strand
CATATCAATCCAAATTTTTACAGCTTTTCAGCTTATAGTCAAAAGCAATTTATACCAACATCTTACATAATTTAGGCTTCAAGCTATTTGCGTATTAACAATCCTTTTTCAAGCTCATAAACTTGGGTGATGTTAATTTGTGATAGAAAATGTTGATCATGCGAAATCACAATCATGGCAGCAGGATAGGCCTGTAACACTTGAATTACATGCGCTTGGGTTGTTAAATCAAGGTTATTGCTCACCTCATCTAAAATAAGCAATTTTGGTGTCTTAGCTGCTATTTGAGCAAGTGCGAGCCTTGCTTTTTCTCCACCTGACAGTGTCTTAACAAATGCATTTACCTCTTCATTTTTTTTAAATAAAAAATCTTGTAAATGCAAACGTATTTGCGTTTGATGCCAAGATGGCACCAAATCATGGATTGTTTGTAAAACAGTTTTATTGGGATTTAATGTTAAATAGTGTTGATCAAGATAGCCAATATCTTCTGATTTTGGACAATGCCAATCCCCAGTTTTAGAAATTGCCACATGATTCATAATGGCTTTAACTAAGGTTGATTTACCGCTACCATTATCGCCCATGATGGCAACTTTCTCATTACCTGCCACAGACAGACTGACATTTTGCAGCACTATTTTATCACAGTAGCCTAAGTTTGCATCACGAATGGAGAGTAGATTACGTTCTCCTACCTCATGTGCAGTGAATGAAAATGTTGGGCAAATAATCTCGGGTAAACGCAAAGAAGCCATTTGTGTGAGTAAATCTTCCTTTTTGGTAGTAATTGACAATCTTTTTTTGCTGGCAGTCGTTGATGCCCTATTTGCTTTAGCATCACTGACAATGGTTGGCCACTTTCGATTAGCAATGCTTTTTTCACCTTTAGCGCGACTATTAGCAGCTCTTATTTGCTCTTTCATCAAAGCTTGATGCATGTCTTTCTTTTGACGATTTAAAATCAAAAGTGTTCGCTCAATGGCAGTTCGTTTAAGCGCTATTTCATGCATTAAGTCTTCATATTTCCCTTTACAAGCGGTTATTTTGCCATTATCAATTAACCAGAGCTCATCAACACAATGTTGCAGCAAAGTCACATCATGGGATGCCATAATGACTGTGCCCTGAAAATGCTTTAACATTCTCATCAAAGATTGTCGATTTGCCATGTCTAAATGATTTGTAGGCTCATCTAGCATTAAAACTTGAGGGCTCATGCTAAGTGCTTTTGTTAATGCCTGGTTAAAGCGTTGGGCGCCACTTAAGGTATCCTCATTATCAATGAGTTGAGGCACATAGCCGATGTCTATGTTATGAGGCAATTTGATTAAGCCAGCACTCGGCGTTGCCTCGTTTAATAACATTTTAAGCAAGGTAGATTTTCCGCTGCCATTTTGGCCAATAATGCCTATACGGCTACCGTAGTGTATTTGGGCGCTAAATCCCTCAAAGCAAACTTTATGTGATAATGAAAGTGCAATATCTTGCAGCGAAATGGGTAAATGCATAAGATCTCTTCTCTTAATAGTCCAGGACGAATAGTGGCTTGGTCTTTTTAAGAGAGGTGATCCATGATTTGGCGAGGCCTTATTTTTGGTGAATGCTAATGTTTTAGACTTTTATGAAAGAAAAATCAAGTTTTCTACTGCGCTAGCAGATAAATGGCGCTATTTTTATTCTAAATAGACAATAATAAGCTAATTGACTCAAATATGAGTTACGTCCTTTCTTTTGTAAACCAGAGCACCAAATCATCATCAACCTTATACGTTACTCCCCATTTAACAGATTCATGCAAATAGGTGATCCCTTTGCCATCTGGAATATAGCCTCTTTTTACATATAGCTTCTGTGCATTTCCATAATCAGCACCAAGACCAACCCCAATGCCAACAATCGCATTGAGTTGATATGCTTTTGCTTCTGCTTCATCCATCAGTTTGGTGCCAATACCTTGATGTTGATATGTTGGCAGCACATTCAGATCTTTTATCTCTGGAATGTCCTGGTTTGCAAAAGGTACATACGCTGAGTGTACTTTTAAGGTGACATAACCTACAAAATGTTTTTGTTTAAAAGCTACCCACACAAATCGCTCATTGTGGGATTGTTCTTTTAAATAGTCATGAAACAAGGACGCAGGTTTATGCCAACCGATATCTTCAAAAGCACTGACTATTTTATTTATATCAGATGCTTGTAATAAGCGGATCTCAATCATTTGACCATTTGACTGCGCTGCTTCCGATATTTGATATGTTTCAACAGCACTAACCCTATCTGTTAATTTTTGTAGTTGCTTTAAATGTACACCTGATTTTAAAACATTTTCAAACAACGTGTAGGTGGTCGGATCGTTAGCTTTTAACCATTTAAATGCTTCTTTAGGACCTAAATACCATAAATCTCTTAATTGAAAATAAGCTTCAAGTAAATCGTAAATAAGCCAGTGTGCTCTAAAGTCCCCTTCGATATCTTGAACATTAGCTCGCGCTAACATCTTTTGTCCCCAGCTAATAATAACTTGCTTTTCCCACTCTGGCTTTGGCATCGGGCCTTTAAAATAAGCTTCCCTTACTTTGCCAAGTAAATCACTCCCCATCCTTTTCTTTTCGCAAAGAATGATACCATCTTTTATTCTTAAAAATTCAGTGATATTTTCGATTTGTGCCTTTGGATAAATAAAGGCATCAAGATATACCCCTTCAAATTTTTTACAATCACGCAGCATTTCGCCTTTATCACGAATCGCAATAATATCAAAATCACTCGCAGCAGATTCTTCACCTCGCGCCCTTGAGCCATAAAGAATAATGGTATGACACGCATATTTTTCTTTTAAGTACGCAATAATTTTAGAAAATATTGGATCCTGTAGTTGTGTGTTCATGTTTTTAGTCTTAACCTTTACGCTTTACTATGAAAACATATAACGCTTACGTTTAGTTGAAATTTTTTGCGCAAATTGTTCTTTAGATAAGCCTTTATCCTTATCTGGCACCTGCATAAAGGCGTCTAGTGTTTGCTGCTCATTTTGTTCATCACAAGCAAAAAGCAGACTGTTATCAGTGCCTGGAATCACTCTGGCATGATGTTGATATAGTGTAAGTATGGGATGAGGTTCATTTGCCTTCCACCAATCTAATGTTTGATGACATGAAGGACATATCTCTACGGGGATTTTCAGTTTCCCTATAATCTCATCTTGTTCTTTGGTTCTAAAAATGGCATGGCCAAAACGCACTTTACCGTATATTTTTCCACCATATTCTTGGATGGCTTTTAAAAGAAGATCAAAATCTGTTTTTTCATCTATTGAGTCAATTTCTCCAACATGGAGTGCCACACCGATTTCTAAAGATAAAGCATACTTAATAGCGTCATAGAGCTCATTCCCCGTTAAGGTTCTTTTTCCATTAAAGTTTCCGCTTAAATCTATACCCACTATCATGCCATTTTTTTGTTTTTGTTCTAAAGCAGCATCAATGATCTGCTTAGCATCTGTTAATGTATGGCGCGATCTATCAATACTTAACAAGCCTCGCGCCCTTTTTTGGGGAAACTTGTTAACAGCTTCAGTAAGGCCGGCAACAAAAGCATCAATATAACCGTCGATACTGTGGCCCTTCATTTCTTTTGGTGTTGTTCTGATTTCTAATATATCAGCTTTGCTGTGCTCTACCACATCAAGCGTCGCCAAGCGGATATCCTCTGGCGTTTGCATGATTTTGTGAATCCAACCAAACTTTTGCCACAGATCGGCTTCATTCACAAAGCCGGTATAAAATTGCTCACACTGATTGCGAACAGCCGCATCAAATAAATATTTTGCACTAATAGAGCCATTTAAATGGACATGGGCATTAAATGTAAGCATATGCGCATCCTAAGTACTTCATTAAAATCAAACAATTTATCATAGGTTTAGTTACTACCCAAATCTGTACTTTGATATCCAACTCAATAAGAACTAATCTTATTTTATCTATCGATAATTTATCAAATCCTCAGGTATGGTATGCTAGATTACTTTGCGCTAGGGCTGTTAATAGATGATTGAAATAAACGATCCTAGATTTGCTCAATACAGCGAACTCATTCCAGGGGGTGCTTTTGGGCAATCTGCCATCTATACCCATCATGCCAATCATTTATCTATTCTAAGAAAGGTACTGCTGCGCATGGCGGCATGGATGAATTATTTATTTCCGTTTCATTAATCAAGTTCGCTAGTTCGGTTTACCAACCGTTAAGATCTTCTGCGTTTCGTTTTTTAATGGCGGGGTTGTTGGGATAGTACATTTTCCATTTTCAATTTTACAAGTGTTAGGACCATATTTCTCTTCGATAGCACTTTTAAGTGCAGCCTCTACAATTTTTTCATGAGGGCCCTTAGGAATTGTGAGCGGTGTGCCAGGCTTAGCATTATCAACTTCAAACTTAACCAAATTTTGAATTACTTTTGCACTGTCATTGTTAGACAATGAACTATCAATTGAATAGACAACACCACCTTCAGGCGCAGGCGCAATATAAGCCCTTTTACATACATTGGGCGCAGTTTCAATTTCAAGCGTAATACTTGGGTTTGAACTTTGAAGGTTATTACCTTTAATACTTTTGATTTGATATTCGGCTTTAGCTTGCTCATCCATCGATGCTAGTTTATTTGCAATGTCCACAAATTGCGCCGTTTTATCGACGACAACGGGACTTTTAGGGGGAGGGTGAGAGGGTAACACTGGTGCACGATGTACTTGGACAACATCAACAATATCACTATCTTCTGCACTATCTGCAGTTTCACCCGCTTCTGCTGTGTGCTTTGGAGTCTCTGGGCGTGATGCTTTTTGACGTTCCCTAACAGATTCATTATACTTTTGCACCAAACCTTGAAGAAAACTTTCAT
>JBFXKR010000164.1:0-4917 GCA_050173595.1 Candidatus Berkiella sp. | reverse complement strand
TGTTGCTAAGGATAAGAAGAAGCCCAAACAATAATCCTTCTTAGCTACTTACTGTTGTTTTGCATCAATATAACAGATATCAGTAAGTAGCTTTTATCTGTTTATACCTACCACTAGTCGAAAATCAGCTCAGCGTAATGGCATAAAAGACAAGAACCTTTAAAATTTCATAGCAAATATAATATAATATGGGCATATTATTACTTGGGTGCATGCTATGAATTCATTTGTTTCAACTATCTTGAGTGCTATTTTAGCCTTTATGCTTTGGGCTCCTCAATTTGCATTTGCCATCAGCGATCAATATTCACTTGAAACCTTTTACAAAGATGAAACTTATTCGCATTTTGTAAACGCAATAAGCAGCGCGCATTCTTTTCATTCTAGTTGTGATCCGACCAATTCTAAAATGATAGTTTTTGCAACCTATGTATTCAAAAAACATCCAGATTTTGCAACGCAAGTTGTTGTCGATTTTGCCGCATTTGATACTTGCCAACAGCAGGTGGTTTGTTCTAGTTTAATGAACGCTAGGTTCTACGGTGAACTAAATGCTATCAATGAGAAACATCAAAACGCATGCACAATAAATGATAGTATTTCATCAGATAATTTAAACATGCAGTTGTTAAGCAACATTGAAAGTTATGAAGATGAAAACAAACAATCAATTTATATGGACAATTGTTGGGCTGCATTCTTTGCAACTGGAGATGAAAGTCACATTTCTAAAATGGTTGAATATGCGAAGTTACATCAAGATAGAGAAGAACATGCAAGAATTATTTCAGATTTTATTGCCAAAGCAAGTTCTTTAGCGCAGCAAGATCCTCTCTTAAACGACATTTTAGATAAACACACTCAAGGTTGCTTAAGTTGTTTTCGTTAACGTTTAAGATTAACACTAACTGAATTAAGAATTTTTAAGCAAACTGAACTTATTTCACTGTCCTATATTTGACGCTAACTTATATTTGTTCTAATAATATTGAATAGGTTCATTGAAGATAGGCATTGGGCATGGAATCAACCAAAAGAGATTTACGTATAATCATTGGTTTTATCGTCTTGATATTGCTAGTACTATACGGTTTTTCAAAGCCTTATCTTGAAACTAACAAATATTTGCGCACTGCAAAAGAGGGTTATGTTTACATTAAGAAAGACAGGTCTCCCTTTTTAGTTGATTCTCCCTATCAAATGATTTACTTGTCAAAGATAAGTGATAAGAAGGTAGCGTATTACGAGTACAGCGTTGAATTTCCCTCGGTAGATAAAATAAAAGCTATCTGGCAAGGAAATGCATGGGCTAAAGAAGGTTTTGATTTTAAGACCTGGAATGGCCCTTATGAGATTTCACGCTGGAGGTTTGATCACTTGGATTTAGTTACAAGATTAAAGCCAGCGCCTGAATTATTAGAGCCTGCTCATGGCCATACTTAAAGCTAGTCAAAGCTTAATTAAGGATCTCTTATAAACGATCTGCCACAGAGCTTGTGTTTAATGCCATTTTGCTGATAACAATTTTGTCATTACATTTGGATATATATTGCGGCACTGTGATAGTAAAGGTAGAGCCTTTGCCAGCCTCACTTTTAACAAAGATATCGCCGCAAAGTAGTCTGCAGAATTTATTAGTGATATAAAGTCCTAAACCGGTCCCACCATATTTTTGTGCTGTATCAGCTTCTGTTTGTGAAAAAGCTTTGAAAAGCTTTTCAAATTTATCTGCAGAGATCCCTATGCCTGAATCTATTACTTTAAACTGTAGATACGTTTGTTGATCTTTAGTAAAATCATTGACAATTAATTGTATGGTTCCCTGTTTGGTAAATTTTGCAGCATTACTTAGCAAGTTTAACAAGCATTGTTTGATTTTGGTCGAATCTGTGTGCATATACTGAACATCGGTATTAATTTTAACTTCTAGTTTGTTACTAAATTTAGCTATGAGAGGTTGAATCATTGATTCAAGCTCAAAGGTTAATTGTTTAATTTCTGTTTTTTCTAAATTTACTTCCATTTTTCCTGCTTCTATTTTTGATAAATCTAAAACATCATTTATCAGTTTAAGTAAATGTTTTGCAGAAGCAATTATTTTATCTATACGTTCAGTGGAATCAATAGCACCTTTAATTTTAATTTCTTCAAGCAATAATTCACTAAAGCCAATCACAGCATTTAAAGGGGTTCTCAGCTCATGGCTCATATTCGCTACAAACTCAGATTTAGTATGGTTTGCATCTTCAGCTTGGCTTTTAGCTGATTTTAGCTCTGCTACTAAATTGTTAATTGACAACAAGCTTTCATGTAAGTCTTTATTTGTACCGACAAGATCTTGCACTAATGTAGCATTCTCATAATGTAGATACAGTGATTGTAAGAACAAACGGTTTCCTCTGATTGCGGTAATTACTAAAAAGATATAATAGGTGATCATGGTTAAAGCTAAAATGACATATTGAAATCCACTTTGTAAGAAAAGCCACAGACAAAGCGGCGCTGCAACTAAAGAGGCAAAAAGCAGGCTTGCAGTTAAATTAGCTTGTAATGATTGAATACCGCCTACAGAAATTCCAGCCATAATGACAATAATCATCATTTGTGCCATAAGATCGTTTGAAGGTATGAGCAGTAAACCCATGATTCCCCATAGTGCTGCTGCTAAGGAAGATATGACTATATATAAAAATTGGTGGAGCAGTATCTTTTGTGGACAACAATAATAAAAGCCGACCTGTAAGAACCTGCCTATTGAAACCAGCATCACAGCACCATACCAAATTTTAAGGTGTGTGATCTGTGTATAGGTATGTAATCCAAAGTACAGTAATGTGGCACAAATCATGGCTGCTGGAATACTAAACAGTACACTTTTATGCGCAGCATGAACTTGTGCAACTTTTACTCTAGCCTTAATCTTTTTACTTTTAATTAAGGAATTGAGTTCATGTTGATGTTGAATAGTGTTGGCAGTCAACTTAAATCCTTAGTGAGATTAGCTACATCAAAAATTAACAAGCTGCACCAAAAGTCAGCTTGCTTCGTTAAATTAATAGATCTAACCATTAAGTATAAATCTAATAGGGCTGATCATGTTTAGCCTTTAATAATCAGGGTTTCTGATGAGCTTCATCATTTGTTGGCTTGAAAAATTCTTTGGATTCGATGCGATAAATCGCAAATACTTACTTGCAAAAATAAAAGTAAGTTAACTGTAATTTGTAGTGGGAATCGATAGCGAGGATTAGCTTCCCGATAAACGGCATTTTTATGACGTTTAGTGGTCACTCAAAAAAGTACAGTTAATGGTAGTATTTTTTCAATAATAAAAACGACAAGAAGTTACTAAATTTTTAAGAAAATGTATTTTCATGAGAGAGTGTTATGTCTAAACTAGGCCCAAATGATAATTTTGTTCAAGAGCTAATTGATGCTGTAAGCGCTAAAAATGACGAACAGATATGGAAACTTATCCGTACCCAAGATATTTCAACCTTCAATTCACGCGGTAAAAATGCGGCAATGTATGTTGGTAAAAGTGGCAAGATAGAGGTCTGTAAATATATCTGCAAATTTGGAGCAAAAATGATTGATTGCGCCAAAGGAGCAGCATTAGAAGGCAATGAAGCATTAGCTCGGGAATTGATAAATAACAATTCAGGTTTTTATGTTGAGCTTTGTTGTTTTGCGGCCTGGGGTGGGCATGAAAAAGTTGTAGCGAATTTATTGAATGATGCCAGATATGATAAAAATGAAACAACTAAAATATATAGTGAAATTGCGCGTCATGCACTCAAAGGCGGGTTTACAGAGCTTGCACAAAAATATCTAGGGTTAGCAAACACTCAAAAACACTCACCTGAGCGAGTAGATTTAGAACCCGGTGAACTTGTGGAGCACACGCAAAGAGATAAAGATGTAAGATCAAGTAGCCAAAAGCGTTCAAATGACTCAAGTAAAAGAGGTGTAGAGGCTGGTGATCCTAAACGTGTTCGTTTTGGTTCTCCCGAATTAAAGGTTACCAGAAGCTCTGATACGCAAGAATCATCTTCAGCTGTGCCACAATCGCAAACAAAACCAGTATCTCCTTTGTATCAAGCAACTGTGCAAAAAGCGAAACCGCCAGTCGATGAACATCCTAAAGGTAATGAATCTCCCAAGGGTAGCGAATCACCTAAGATTGGTTCACTAGAGCAGATGACGCAACAAGAGTTAATTGCCCACGTTCATAAACTTGAATCAAATATTTTAAACTTGAAACAAGTTGTAGCTATGAAAGATATTGCTATAAAAAATAAGCAACAAGAAGTCGGTGATTTGAGGACCTTGATAATGAGCGCAAGCAATTCAGTTGCGCCGCAAGTTCAAAGTCCAGTAGCAGCCGCTAAATTAAAATAATCCATTTCCTTTATACCAAAGGTGCTTCTTATACAAGTTAAGAGGCATCTATGGTGATTTCATGTCATGAATATATCATCAAATTACTCATCCATTTAAACCAATTCTATTTACAGTATTTACTCTATTTTATGAACTAATTCTGCTTGCAATTGTCTTTTTGTCATTCTTACAAATGATATCAACCTACTTAGCCACATATGCTTTGTTGTTGGTCAGGAGATTTTGATGAATAAAGAACAATTGAAACAATGCTCAGTAACGTTATCGACTTGGGGTACAAATTATCATGGTGGTAATGGTATGGCCCATTTTATAGATTCAAGTTTCTTTGGTGCGAATGTGGGGCATGCTGCGATTAGCATGACAATACCTGCTACAGAAGAAACGCAAGCGCTCATTCAAAAATATTGCCTTCAAGGAAATAAAAAACTTATTCCATTTGAAAGAACAACACAAAATGTTGTCGATAAAGATGATAAAGTAATTAAGAAAGATGTTTACAAAATATATTTC
>JBFXKR010000163.1:0-4926 GCA_050173595.1 Candidatus Berkiella sp. | reverse complement strand
GTTGCCGGCTTGCTAGATGCGGTGTCAATGATCGGGGTGGGGGTTGCTTTATACTTTACCTTTGCAAGTCCGTTCTTAGCTGAGGTTATGACGCATATTTCACGCTAAAGCGTTACTTGGAGAACTATTGCCGTGAATATAAACCTCACTTTGTTAGGACAAATGATCACATTTGTTCTGTTTGTGTGGATCACCAAGCGTTTCGTTTGGCCTCCCATCTTCAATGCTTTAAAAGAGCGACAAGCTAAAATTGCTGATGGGCTTGCTGCAGGTGAAAAAGGGCACCAAGAACTTGCGCGTGCCCAAGAACAGGTGGCAATCAACTTAAAGCAAAGCAAAGAAGAAGGTGCAAATATTGTACTAGAAGCAAAAAAACAAGCTGACAGTATTATCGACAGAGCACGCCAGCAGGCACATGAAGAAGCACAAAGAATCATTGCGCAGTCACATGCCGAGCTAAACCAGATGGTTGCGCAAGCAAAGGAAGGTTTACGTAAGGAAGTTGCGAATATTGCATTGATTGGGGCGCAAAAAGTGCTAGAGCGTAGCGTCGATGCCAAGGCCCATGAACAGCTGTTAGAAAAGCTAGCGCAAGAAATTTAGAGGGGAATATGTCGAAAAATCGCACTTATGCCCGTCCTTATGCAAAAGCAGCTTTTGAGCTTGCTCATAGCGAAAACGCACTTGCTAACTGGTCTTCTATGTTGGCATTCGCGGCTATGGTTGCAAGTGATAAGCAGGCGGCGACTTTAGCCAAAGATCCCCAATTTACGACCAAACAGTTGGTTGATCTTTATTTATCTTTGGGTAAAGAAGTTTTTACACAGCAAATGCAGAACTTGATAGCGGTTTTAGGGAAATTTAAGCGTTTAGCATTGCTTCCTGATATCGCAAATCTTTATGAAGAAATGCGCGCTATTGCGGAGCGGGTTAATAAAGTTGAGCTTATCAGCGCTTTTGAGCTGAACGATAAAGATCAAGAACAATTTGTTAAAGCGCTTAAAAACAGAATGAATTGTAACATTGAGCTCGATTGTAAAATCGACAAATCTATTTTAGGTGGAGCAATTATTCGTTCAGGAGATCTAGTAATTGATGGCTCCATTCGTGGCCGGCTTGCTAAGCTTGGCGATGCTATTGGTATTTCATAATCATAGGCTAAGAATATATGCGACTTAATCCTTCAGAAATTAGCGAACTTATTAAACAACGCATTGAGAAAACAGACATTGATTCAAAAGTACGTACTGTTGGCACCATTATTAGTGTGGGTGACGGTATCGTTAGAATCTTTGGCTTAAACGATGTGATGCAAGGGGAAATGATCAAATTCCCTGGAGATGTTTATGGGATGGCGCTTAACCTTGAGCGAGATTCAGTTGGTGCCGTAGTGCTAGGACCAAGCGAACACTTGGCCGAAGGGCAAACAGTAGAGTGCACTGGCAGAATTTTAGAAGTGCCTGTTGGCGAAGCTTTGTTAGGCCGTGTTGTTGATGCACTTGGCCGACCGATTGACGGCAAAGGCGATATCAACTGCTCCCAAACCTCTCCAATCGAAAAAGTGGCGCCAGGGGTTATCACCCGAAAATCTGTCAGCCAGCCTATTCAAACAGGACTCAAAGCGATTGACGCGATGGTGCCGGTGGGACGAGGGCAGCGTGAGTTAATTATTGGTGACAGGCAAACCGGTAAAACGGCTATTGCAATTGATACTATCATTAACCAAAAAGATACAGGTGTTAAATGTATCTATGTTGCTGTAGGCCAAAAAGCATCTTCGGTTGCTAACGTTGTACGTAAATTAGAAGAGTTTGGTGCGCTTGCGCATACCATTGTGGTTGCAGCAACGGCAGCAGAAGCAGCAGCATTACAATTTATTGCACCTTATTCTGGTTGTGCAATGGGCGAATATTTTCGCGATAAAGGCGAAGATGCGCTCATTATCTATGATGACTTAACCAAGCAAGCTTGGGCATATCGTCAAATTTCTCTTTTGCTTCGTCGCCCACCAGGTCGAGAAGCATACCCAGGGGACGTATTTTATTTACATTCTCGTTTGCTTGAGCGTGCAGCAAGAGTAAATGAAGAATATGTGGAAAAAGCGACAAATGGGGCAGTAAAGGGCAAAACAGGTTCGCTCACGGCGTTGCCGATTATTGAAACCCAAGCCGGTGACGTTTCTGCGTTCGTACCCACAAACGTAATTTCGATTACTGACGGACAGATCTTTTTAGAAAGTGATTTATTCAACGCCGGTATCCGTCCTGCTATTAACGCCGGTCTTTCTGTATCCCGTGTGGGTGGTGCTGCTCAAACAAAAATTATTAAAAAGCTTGGCGGTGGTGTTCGTCTCGCTTTAGCGCAATACCGTGAGTTGGCAGCGTTCTCGCAATTTGCCTCGGATCTGGATGAGGCAACACGTAAACAACTTGAGCGTGGTCAGCGCGTGACTGAATCGATGAAGCAATCTCAGTACTCCCCACAGTCTGTAGCAGAAATGGCGGTGGTATTGTTTGCAGCTGACAAAGGCTATTTGGATGATGTGAAGCTAGATAAAGTAGTTGAGTTTGAAAAAGCGCTACTTAGCTACATGAACCATCAGCAAAAAGATTTAATCAATGAGATAAACCAAAAGTGTGATTACAACGACGATATAGAGCAACGGCTAAAAGCCGCTATTGAAGCGTTTAAGAAATCGCAGTCTTGGCAGTCTTGATGAAATAAAAAGGCATTGGTATGTCAGGCGCAAAAGAAATTCGCTCTAAAATTAAGAGTATTAAAAGTACGCAGAAGATAACGCGGGCGATGGAGATGGTGGCTGCGAGCAAAATGCGAAAAGCACAACTTCGCATGTTAGCATCAAGACCCTATGCAGAGCATATTCGCGTTGTTATCAAACATTTGTCTGAAGGTAATCGCGCAGAATATCGCCATCCTTTTATGATAACGCGTGAGCAAAAACGCATAGGCGTTATCGTGGTAGCAACAGATCGCGGGTTATGTGGTGGTTTGAACGTGAATACATTTCGACACCTCATCAATCAGCTTCAAGGCTGGGAAAATGACGGCCAAGATTCAACCATGTGTGCCATTGGAACAAAAGCAGAACTTTTTCTTAGAAGAATAGGTGCTAATGTAATGGCTTCAGCGGGTCGCTTAGGGGATACGCCTTCTATTGCGGACGTGATTGGTCCCGTCAGAGTGATGTTAGATGCTTATAATGAAGAACGATTAGATGCGCTTTACATCAGTTATAACCGTTTTATTAACACCATGAGTCAGCAGCCAGTTATTGAAAAGCTGTTGCCCATTGTCAATTTAGATAGTTTAGAGACAAGCACATCAGAGTCAGTTGTAAATAATCGCGGTGAATATATTTACGAACCAGATGCAAAAGATGTGCTCGATTTATTATTAACGCGTTACATAGAATCTCAAGTTTATCATGGCGTTGTTGAAAATTTTGCCTGTGAACAAGCAGCTAGAATGCTGGCAATGAGAAGTGCGTCTGATAATGCAGGAGATTTAATTAATAGCTTGCAGTTGGCTTATAACAAAGCAAGGCAAGCAGCAATTACACGTGAGCTTGCCGAAATCGTCAGTGGTGCAGCGGCAGTTTAATAATTTTAATTTATGTCCCCATTAGGGTGAGAGGAATCATGAGTAGCGCAATGGCAAATGAGGCAACAGGTAAGATCGTAGAGATCATCGGCGCAGTGGTAGACGTTGAGTACCCACGCGGCGCAGTACCCAAGGTGTATGATGCATTGCATGTGGAGGGTGGAAAAATTACCCTTGAAGTGCAACAGCAATTAGGTGACGGTATTGTGCGCACCATTGCCATGGGAAGTACAGATGGGTTGCGTCGAGGCCTCAATGCTGTCAATTCAGGAGAGCCAATCAAAGTTCCTGTTGGGCATAAAACGCTAGGGCGAATCATGGATGTGTTGGGTTCACCCATTGATGAAAAAGGCCCCATTGGAGAAGAAGAGCGTCTTTCAATTCATCGTGATGCGCCTGCCTTCAAAGAGCAAGCGGCAAGCCAGGAATTGCTAGAAACAGGCATTAAAGTTATCGATTTAATTTGCCCCTTTGCAAAAGGTGGTAAGGTCGGTCTGTTTGGTGGTGCCGGCGTAGGTAAAACGGTAAACATGATGGAGCTTATCCGAAACATTGCTATTGAGCACAGCGGTTATTCTGTATTTGCTGGTGTGGGTGAAAGAACCCGTGAAGGTAATGACTTCTATCACGAAATGAAAGATTCCAATGTATTGGATAAAGTTGCCTTGGTTTATGGTCAGATGAATGAACCGCCAGGTAACCGTTTACGCGTAGCGCTCACCGGTTTAACCATTGCAGAAAGTTTTCGTGATGAGGGCAGAGACGTTCTCTTATTTGTGGATAACATTTATCGTTATACTTTAGCAGGTACAGAGGTATCAGCGCTGTTAGGACGTATGCCATCTGCGGTAGGCTACCAACCAACCTTGGCTGAAGAAATGGGTCGCTTGCAAGAGCGTATTACCTCAACCAAGACAGGCTCAATTACTTCCATTCAGGCTGTGTATGTACCAGCGGATGACTTAACCGATCCTTCTCCTGCAACAACCTTTTCACACTTGGATGCAACAGTCGTGTTATCACGTCAAGTTGCTGAGCTTGGTATTTATCCTGCAGTAGATCCACTTGACTCTACCAGCCGACAATTAGATCCGCTTGTGGTTGGCCAAGAACATTATGACGTAGCACGACAAGTACAAGGTACTTTGCAACGCTATAAAGAGCTCAAAGATATTATTGCGATTTTGGGTATGGATGAGCTTTCAGAAGAAGACAAATTAATTGTATCCCGTGCCAGAAAGATTGCGCGTTTCTTGTCACAACCCTTCTTTGTGGCAGAAGTATTCACCGGTTCACCTGGTAAAT
>JBFXKR010000162.1:0-4953 GCA_050173595.1 Candidatus Berkiella sp. | reverse complement strand
AGGGCATAGATGATCAAGAGCGATATGCTTCTATTGCAGTGGTTCCTGTTGTAGTGGAACAAAGAAGCAAAGCTAGCGCTGCCTATAAAAATGAGGAAGAACAGCTAGAAAGGATACATTCATATCAAGATCTGTTATTTTATTTTAAACATGAGTTAACAGATAAATCGGGTCTTTTTTACCAAATATACCGTGGAAAAATTAATAAATACGTTAATCCTAAATTACCAGATTCAGAGCGTGAAAATTGTATTTTTACGCGATAATTTATATGAGAATATAAACAGAATTTTTACCATTCAATAGTTCTAATTAACCTATTTCTTGGTCTTCTAAAGCGTTTGCATAACCCGTTCGAGTTTTTGTTTAACTTCTTGAGAAAGCTCAACTAAAGCAGGATTACTCTCAAGCATCGAAATGATACTTGGATCCATAAATTCTACATAAACTTGGTTATTTATATCTTTTCTAACAACAACGTTACAGGGCAAAAGTAATCCGATGTTGGGTTCAATTTCAAGTGCGCGATGCGCTAATGTTGGATTGCAAGCGCCCAATATGCGATAAGATGGCATATCAAGATTGAGTTTCTTTTTTATCGTTGCTGCGGCATCAATTTCTGTCAGAATGCCAAATCCTTCAGTTTGTAAGGCTTCAGTAACTTTCTGAATTGCTATTTCAAATGAGTAGGGTACTTGCTTTCCAAAGCCATATTTTTTGTTCATATGCAGTAAAGATCCTAAACTGTTTTGAAAATAAATTTATATTAACCATTTTATAATATTTATTGCATCTGCGCTGGTTAATTGCAATGAACTACATGTAAAATAGTAAGATGGCTTGCTATAATATTTTATAATTATAGAATATTATAATTTGGTTTAAGTCTATAAGAGTGTAAATTTATGTCTAAAAAAGAAGATCCAGAAGACCCAGAGAAAGCAAGAAAAGATTATTGGAAAAATTTCCGCGATAAACATCCATCACCTAAACGACCACCTCCTGGTCAACCAGATCCAAGAGATCGGGACTCTAAAGAGCCGGGTAATAGACCACGGGGTGGATAGGTCCTCTTTTGAGAAGGTATCATACGCAGTTAAAATTATACTGCCGAACTAATTGATCTCGTTTTTTGTTTTGCAGATGGTTTTGTGCGAACTAGTGGATTTTTAGGCTGTTTATTAGGTTTTGCATGTTTAGACTGTTGCTGATGAAGTATAGCAGACTGTTGTTTAAGTATATTGTCATCAATTGGAGCATTACGAAGAGCATCCAGTAACGTTACCATTTCGTTAGCGCCTACTGCTTGCAATTTCTCCCTGAGGGGTTGCTCACGTGGCTTAAAATATCCTTGTTGATAACCCCATAGATTAATTGCAGCAAATAACCCAACACAAAGGAGTGCTTGTGATATAACTGAAAACGTTCCACCGCTACCAATGTTAAGAATGAAGGCGGCTGACAAAAGCGCCACACCCTGTAAACAATAAAAATCTGATGTACGATTGATGAAAGGTTTGATAAACCACGCCATGATTTAAACTACCTCTAAGGCAACTATTTTTAGTTAATTTATATATCAGGATAATAACATCATGCAGCGCTTAAATAAGTAGTAGAAATATATTGTGATTAATTCACAAATGTGTAAATCCTCCAGTATTTTGAATTTTTTTTCTAGAAGTATATGTCAATAAACTTGAACAGAAGGTGTCAGACACCTGGTTTGAATAGATAACTGAAAATGGCAAGGTTAGGCATCAGTTCCAAGCCTTTTCCATGCCATAAAAGCGTTATAAAGTTTAAATTTATCTCATTCTATTTCTTTCGACTTCAGGAATATATGCTTGATCAAAAACATCTTTGACCAAAGGGGCTAAGTTCCCAGCACCAGCGACAAATAAACTTCTAAACATAAGGGTATTGGGTGTGTTCAAAAGATCATAACCATGAGTGCATGCAAGATCGCAGATTCCAACACTAAATATGGTTGCGATATCCTGCTTAACCATTTCAGTACCTTCTGGAGGCTTTTTATCAAACAAATCTGAGACGCCACGAATTAACAACTTTCCAAATGCAATACTTAATGGCGCCACGCCAGAACCCGCAACGGTATAGCTAAGACCACTCACGACATCACCGCCAGAAAGTAGGGCATATGTTGCCCCTAATGCGGCCCCACTTAGGGCGAGTATTTTACGTAAATTTGTCATGTGATAGCTCCTTGGGTGTCAGACACCTGGTTCGAGTTGATAACTGAAAAAATTTTTGTTGCACAGAAGTGCTTTGCATTTTCTGCATTTTACTCAATTATTAGCATTAGCAAAGTCAAGCATAATATAGGTATGCAGTTATAGACCCCTGGTTTTCAATGTTACATCTGTTAACTAACAGCTTCAGTGATAAATCAATTGGTGTAAGTGCTTTCATTATATAGCTCGAATCTTCAGAATTTGGCTGTAGTTTAGATCATGCACGGGGCTGCACCTGCAATCTAAAACTGCTCTAACCAGTTATTTATTATAAATTTTTAATATCTTACAGGTTCTCACCACGCGTGACTACACTAATTTCAGTTACCGAACGGATACAACAAATCGTTAGCGCAAAATAGAACTTTTAAGGGGTAAATTTGGTCTTATGTTATAGATTAATTAGTGAGCATCTATATGGGTATACCAGGGCCGAATTCAACTAATACTCAAGGGCAGGGGATAAGACGCGGTGCGCCTCCATCAGGCTATAAAGTTAAAGGAGGCAATGTTGTTGTTACGCCTTTTTATGATAAAGATAAACCTTTCTTTGACTTAACAAATTTTGCAAGAAAGCCAGTTAAAATTGATGGGGTTGAGTACCCAACAAATGAACATTACTTTCAAGCCCAAAAATTTATTGGTCCACCAGATAAGCGAAGAGATTTTTTACAGGCAGTAAAGGCAAAAGGTGATGGCCCAATGGAAGCACTGAATACTGCAAGGGATTGGACAAAAACTTGGAATCAAACTGATTGGGTTAACTGGGATAATCGTAAATTAGATGTGATGAGAACTGCTTTAAAAGCAAAATTAGATCAATATCCTGAGTTAAAGCAAGAGCTGATGAATACTGGAAACTCTTGTTTAGTTGAGGACACGGGAAGCCGGGATGAACGAAATTGGGGATGGGGTAAAGATGGTAAAGGGACAAATTTTCTAGGTAAACTATGGATGGAGCTTAGAAATGAACTTCATAAAGAAAATAATAGAAATGATTTAGTTGTAGATGTGGACGCACTTTATAAAAAGGCACAGGAAGAGAGAATACCTCTAGGCGATAAGCAAAATATGATGCAAAATTGGTCTGAGGTTGAGCGAGTTCAAATTAATTCTGCGCCTCAAGTAAGCCCCCCCAATATAAATGATGATGACATAGATATATTTGATCAGGCTAATCATTTTATGCCAGCGCATCAAGCGCAATCCCAGCCCTCTCAAGTTGTTGTTAATCATAACGCACAATTTAAGGATGTTCTTGACAAGCTATCACAGATGAGTGATTCACAAAGACGCTTTTATGCAATTACAAAAGTCGACGATACAAATGCAACAAAGCAAAATCCAAGTATTGGTATTGAAATTGCGTGTTCGGCAAATGTGTCAAAAAAGGCATATATTACACCTGCTCCACAGGGAGGCGTAGTTTACTCAATTGATAGCTCGCTCAATGAAAAAGATAATAAAACAATGATTGAAAATATAGTGAAGTTTGAAGTAGATAATGCTAAGCCTGGAACGCCACTTACCATACCTGATGGTCCACACAAAGAAGCAGTTGAGCGTGCATTAACTAAAGCCATGACTGACAAGTATGGTGCCGATAACTTTAAAATAGAAAACGGCAAATGTATTATTCCAAATGAATTACCAAAGCAACAACCAACGGCTGTATTAAGAGTGGGTAAATAAATTATCAGACACCGACTGATCCCCATCATTATTTTAGAAAAAACTATACTATTCAATAGATTGTCATTGCAATGACACATCCCCATATTTTCCGAAGGCTCAAGGTAAGAGCAATGTACATCAAATCAGCCCTTTGTTAGACTAACAAGTATTCATTATGGATGTGAGCTTGTTATGTCTAACCACGTATTTGTTGTATCTGAATGGCTGCCTAAAGAAAATTATGAAGATGAATTAGCTAGCCAATTTAAACAATTAATGGCCCTCACCAGAGAAAATGAAAAAGGTTGTATCAGCGCGCGCGTTACCCGGCAAATTGTCCATCCCGGTGCCCCTGGAAAATCAAAATACAAAATTGTGCTCCTCCAAGAGTATGTAAACCAACAAGCCTTTGATGCACACTGCGCATCTGACTATGTTAAAGAGTTTGCAAATCGAATGAGCGAAGCATCTATTATTGATGATTGGACATGCCGTTTATTTTCTGAAACTTAAGCAAAATAAGCACAATCGGATTCCCATTGCACATACCCTGCCTTTGAAGCCCCACTAGCATTTTGCCAGCCAGCAAGGTAATATTTGTCATTAAAAACTATATGTGTTAGTTAAAACACTTTTAATTGTCACTAATGTCCAATCATTTAAAAGGATTTTCGAATTAGTAAGAGTCCATCTAGATGCCCAGTCCCCAAGAGAGATCAAAATCAAAGCAAGAAGAGATCCTTGCCTTATTCAATAAAGTAGTTCAGCCAAAACCAGACTATAAAACCCTCAATCACAAAGATCTCACAATTTCTATTTATAATTGCCTTGATGAAAAGCATGAATTTAATGATAAGGTTCGAGTTGAATTACAAACAAAACTGCAAAAATTGAAGCGTGGCGAGCTAGATCCCAATCTTAAGCTTACCGAAGGACCTTTTAAGGGAAGTACCATTACTTGGATCTGTGCTTACATAGCAGCATCAGAGTGTTCCTTTCCCCAACCGGAACGTGAAGGTTTACT
>JBFXKR010000161.1:0-4967 GCA_050173595.1 Candidatus Berkiella sp. | reverse complement strand
TTTTTGCTAAGATATTTTCTCTTTCTTGTAAAAGATCGATTGAATCATCAACACCTGATAGCATTTTTCGCCAATTTGTTTTGTCTGAAATATATTTTGCCAGCACCACCTCCACTAATCCTGAGATCCGTCTTGTTAAGACTTCAAATAAAGGGAGTGCCCCAATCGCGCCTTGATCAATCCAGCGCGTCGGTATATTGGTTTTTCGGGTGATACCGACTTTAAGACCTGACGCATTCGCAAGATAAACAACATGTGGCACCATGCAATGACGCTCTCCCCACTTAGGCTCTCTGCAAGTTCCTAAGTGATAATGGCAGCGCTCAGGTTTCACAATACATAAATCAGTTTGCGCTAACTTTTGGGTACAAGGGAAACAATACCCATCTTGGTAACTTTTCTTAAGTGACACTCCACAAGCAACACAATTAATTTGTTGCATAAACTGCAATTTGAGCGTTTTGCCCAAAAAGACATTTAAATGAAACAGATCTTGATTCAAAGGAAGTGCATAAGTAACAGGTGATGCAGCTTGCACCACCATTTTAGATATATTTCCAACTAATGTCATGAGCTTCTCTGGGCTAGTTTTTTCCCTAGTTTACCAGAGCGTGATTAATTTATCCGCCCATTCCCGCATTTGGCATGCGGCGCTTTTTAGCTTTGAGTAACTCTTGTGTGACATTTTCATCTACTAATGATTTAGCGCCCATCACACAATTTCTGCCTGCTTCTTTAGCCTCATAGAGCGCAGCATCTGCCGCGGTAACTAAAGCATCACTCGCAAAGTTACTCTCAATCTTTGAGCAAGCAACACCGATGCTAATTGTTACTATGCCTAAATTTGCTCTTTTATTCTGAATTTGTAAGGCCTCAACTCCCATCCTTACTCTGTCTGCCACATGCAAGCCGCCGGCAAAAGGCGTATCTGCTAATAAAATGGCAAACTCTTCACCACCATAACGTGCTGCAAAATCCGATGCACGATGAAGTCCTTGTTTTAATACTTGTGCTACTTGTTGTAAGCAGTAATCTCCCGCTTGATGCCCGTAGGTATCATTGAAAGATTTAAAATTATCCACATCAACCATCAACATGCAAAGCGGTGTATTTTCACGAATAGCAGTACGACAATCTCGGGATAATGCTTCTTCAAAAGCGCGACGATTACCCAGCCGTGTTAAAGGATCCTTTAATGATAATTCAGACAGTAGCTGGTTAGAGCTCATTAGCTTTTCATTGACTTCACGTAACTGTTTACCAAAGTCAATGAGATTCTCACGCATGGCAGCCAATCGGCGCATAGCGTGTATTTTAGCGCGAAGCACTGCTGCCGAAACAGGCTTGGTTAAATAGTCATCAGCACCCGCTTCTATTCCTTTTACAATGCTTTCATCATCGATATAACTACTGACAAAAATAATAGGTGTCCATTGGGAAAAATCATAACAAGACTGTCGAATGGCCTTTGTTGCTTCGTAACCATCCATGCCTGGCATCTCAACATCGATTAAAACCAAATCAGGCTCATTTTTAGTGAATAATTCTATGGCTTGTTGACCATTGTCAGCATAAATTGCTTTATGCCCCATTTGCTGAAGATATCCCCCAATAATTTGCCTATTTATCACAGAATCATCACATACAAGTATTTTCATGATTGTAACTTCACACTTCTTCAAATAAATAATGCGTCTTTTATTTACAGGAAATTTTAAATGCCCATATCTTCAAAGCATAGAGTATTAACTATAGCTTATCACTAAATTAATGAGCGGATTTTTTTACATAATCTCCGGGTGCATCTTGTAAAGCGGGTAGTTTACCTTCACCTGGTACTCTTGCTTTAACCTCTTTACCAGCATAACTCTTTAACCAGTCATGCCAATGCTCCCACCAAGAACCTGATGCTTGCTCACTATTTGCTAACCAGTCTTGTGGTGTCATAAATTGTTTTACATCTTCCTGTGAATAATGATAACCATACTTTGAACCAGAAGGTGGATTAACAACACCAGCAATATGTCCTGAGCCGCCAAGCACAAATGTTGTTGGCCCAGTCAAAAACACAGCGCCCATGAAGGTTGTTTGCCAAGGCGCAATATGATCTTGCTCTGTTGATAAAAAGTATGCCGGAATATCTATTTTTGAAATATCGATATCCACACCATTAATACAAAGCCCACCTTCTTGTATTAATAAATTATTTAAATACATGTTGCGCAAATAAAAACTCAACATTTTTTCAGGGAGGTTCACACAGTCAGCATTCCAATACAACATATCAAACGCGACTGGATTTTTGCCACACAAATAGTTATTGACATAGTAAGGCCAAATTAGATCATTCTCTCGCAACATATTAAACGTTGCCATGAGTACACGGCCATCAAGATACCCATCACGATGAATTTTCCTTTCAAGTGATTTTAATTGAGGTTCATCAATAAATACTTCAATTTCACCTGGATCTGTAAAATCAATCAAAGTCGTTAAAAAAGTGGTACTCACAATGCGATTGTCTTGCTTTTCTTTCATGTAAGCTAATGTCGTTGCGAGTAAGGTCCCGCCGATGCAAAAACCCAGTGCATTGATTTCTTTTTCATTTGTTGCGAGCGTGATAGCATCAAGGGCGGCTAAAATGCCCTTGATGACATAATCATCAAAAGTCGTATCACGATGTTCAACCCCTGGATTTACCCAAGAAATCATAAACACAGTATAGCCTTGATCAACCACCCATTTTACAAATGAGTTTTTCTCTTTAAGATCTAAAATATAATATTTATTAATCCAAGGTGGCACAATTAATAATGGCCGCTGATATACTGAAGCTGTGCTTGGAGAATATTGGATTAACTGAAACAGTTCATTTTGAAAAATAATTTTCCCTGGTGTTACTGCAATATTTTCACCAACAGTAAAAGCACTCTTATCAGACATCTTCATAACCAGCTGACCATTGCCATCAGCTATGTCATCTAAAAGATTTTTGTATCCTTGGAAAAAGCTTTCTCCCTTGGTTTCAATAAAGTGTTTTATGGCATCTGGGTTTGAAAACATAAAATTCGTTGGCGAAATGGCGTCTAAAACCTGCCTTGAAAAAAAGCTAACTTGTCGTGCAATTTTTGGATCTTTACTTTTGTTTTCTTGAATAAAATGTGTAAAGTGCTTAACCATCAAAAGGTAAGATTGTTGTAAAAAGAAAAAATAAGGATCTTCATGCCAAGCACTTGATCTAAAACGCTTGTCATGGTGATCTGGTTCAATTAAAGGAAGTGGCTTTTTCCCTTGCATCATTTCTTGCAATATCTGGCCTAATCTAAAATAATCTTGCCAAAAATGGCTTTGTGCCTGAGAAATCTTTTCTGGAGAGCGGGTTAGATCACTGAACCAGTGTTTATAGACATGTTCCAAATTGAATATGTCTTGCCAATTAGCATGATGTACTTTTATGTTATCTTGCATGACACTGAGCGCATTCAAATAAGATCCCATCAGGGCCTTACTCGTTGATGCAAGGTCTTGTTGGGTCTGATATTCTTTATGCTGACTCATAAAAAGTGCCCTGTGCCTTACCTGATGGAGCTTTGTAACGTACATATGAGTGAATCACGAATAGAACTGCTAGCTGCCTTCGACGCACTCACCGATGCACTGTCACAATTGTGCAACGCAATACTGCTTGAGTCGCACTTGGTAGCCTGGCTCCATCACAACCCCCTGCACTGTGCCATCAACCCTGAGCTAAATATCAGAGAAAACATATGCCAAGTGCTTACTTTGCTTTATTACCGTAATGATCAAGCACCAAGGGAAATTATGGTCTGCCCAGGATTTATAGGTGCGTCATCTTCTACTTTAAAGTTAGCAACTCAAGTCAATGAGTGCAAAGAGAGATTCAAAATTGCCGTCATGGCCTTAAAAAATGAAAAACGTATCACGCAATTGCCTGAGTTCACCGAAAAGATTAACAGCATGATGCGAAATGTTTCATTAAGTACAGCACTTTCACATAGTGGACTATCGCGTTTGCATCTTAAGCAATGCTACCGAAAAATACCCATACTCAACCAAGCGCCAAGCAAAATAAGCTGGACATGGGCACACACCCGTTCAATAAAAAAAATCACCGTTGAGAAAGCACAAGAAATGTTGCTCAAAAAAGGCAGCGATGCTGGTATCGAGATCCAATTGGCAAAACTTAGCGCACTACCTGCTAATGAAAAACTTGCTATTGTGCAAGAATTAGCACCACACTTAAGAGCAAATTTGGTGTTTAAACAAGGTTTAGACGTTTCACGCGCAATGATAAAAGGACCTATTCCTATTTTCTTTTTATGTGATGAACAAACCCCATGCCCACAGTATCATCCACCTAAAGAGCGCTGCGATAAAGACAAAAGCCGCGCTAAACGCTCTGATGAAAAACTTGATCCTGTGGTTTACTTGCCAGCAATACGCGCGCATCGCTACGATAGTGTTTCATAAACCTTATAATCAAACCCAAGTATTTGTGATTAATAATAAGTACCTGAGTTTTTAACATCAACAAATGATTTTGCTTGTTTGGCTGATTCGGTATTCGGGAATGTTTCAACCAGGCGCTCAAGTAATCTATCACCATGTACTTTATCTTTTTTAAGCAAATAGCAACGTGCCAACAATAGTTGTTCTCTGGCTAAAATTTCAGAAAGCTTTTCGCCTGTATTATGTTTAATGAGTACTTTAAGAATTTTCTCTGCATCATCATAGAAACCTGCTTTTCTAAACCGACCAAGAAGACTTACAAAAGTGTCAACATCAAATTTAATAGTTGGCTGCGCACGTTTGATATAATTTTTAAACACTAGATTTATCATCGACATCGTAGCCAGAGAAGAATCTTTAATTAAGAATATTTTTTGTGCCAAATCATGGTACTCTTCGCTTGCAGGATTTGTTTTAACAATATTAAATAGTTGAAC
>JBFXKR010000160.1:0-4969 GCA_050173595.1 Candidatus Berkiella sp. | reverse complement strand
GCTCTGGCAAGATAGTAAACAGATCGCCCACTAGGCCATAATCTGCAATTTGGAATATGGGCGCATCACTATCTTTATTGATAGCCACAATCACTTTACTATCTTTCATGCCAGCAAGATGCTGAATGGCACCTGAAATGCCCACGGCAATATATAAACTGGGCGCCACCACTTTGCCAGTTTGCCCTACTTGAAAATCATTGCTCACAAAACCAGCATCCACCGCAGCGCGACTTGCGCCAACAGCAGCCCCTAATTTATCTGCTAAATTTTCAATCATTTTAAAGTTTTCACTACTTTTTAAACCACGGCCGCCTGATATCACTATCTTGGCAGAGGTTAACTCTGGCCGGGTTAGTGTAGGCGTTGCTTGTGATATAAATTCTATTTGAGTAGATTTTTCGAGGGAACACTCAAGTTTTGTGATTTTCCCTTGGCCACCAGTTTGAACCATATCAAACGCAGTTGTGCGAATAGTGAGAATTTTGATGTTATCAAGCGCTTGGACCTTTTCAAAGGCATTGCCGGCATAAATGGGCCTGATAAACACATCTTCCTTTTCAATGGTGCACACATCTGATATTTGCCCCACATCTAACATGGCGGCTAACCTTGGCATCATATTTTTCCCAAAAGTAGTCGATGGCGCCAAAATATGCGTATAGTCATTGGCCATTTTCATTAAGAGGGGTGCAAGATCTTCTGCAAGCACATGGGCAAATCGCTCATGTGTTGCCACAAGTACATTAGCAACCCCTTGTAATTTGGCGATATCTTGACTGATTTCATCTTTATCACAGGCAACAAACACATCACATAGTGAAGTTAATGCCAAAGCCGCGCTGATAGTGGCTTTGGTGCTAGGGGCCAATTGATCGGCATGATGTTCTGCGATAACAAGTACTTTTGCCATATTAAATCACCTTTTCAACATCTTTTAAGTAATGTACAAGCTCAGCAACATCTTTCACTATCTTGCCCGCTTTTCTGGCAGGGGGAGGCGTGACACTTAATTGTTTTACATGGGGTGTGATATTTAGATCTAAAGAAGCAATATCGATGTCAGTGATGGGTTTACGTTTAGCTTGCATGATGTTGGGTAAAGAGGCATACCTTGGTTCATTCAATCTTAAATCAGTGGTAATAACACAGGGTAAGTGAAGCCTTAATGTTTCAAGGCCGGCATCAATTTCTCTTTGGACTTCAACGCGCTGATTGTTTTTATCCAGGCTAATTTTGGAAGCAAATGTCGCTTGCGGCCATTGTAAAAGCCCTGCTAGCATTTGGCCTGTTTGATTACAATCATCATCAATGGCTTGTTTTCCCATAATCACAACACTTGGTTGTTGCATTTTAACAATCGCGCTTAAGCATTTGGCAATATTGAGTGGCTCAAGCACCTCTTGGCACTTTATATGTAAAGCACTATCAGCACCTAGCGCCAAGGCTGCCCTTAAGGTTTCACTGGCTGTGTCATCAGCAATGGTGACAACAACAATTTCAGTTATTAATCCTGCTTCTTTCCATCGAATGGCTTCTTCAAGGGCAATTTCATCAAATGGATTAATAGCCATCTTTACATTAGCAAGTTCAACACCTTTGTTATCAGGTTTAACACGAATTTTGACGTAAGGATCAACCACTCTTTTTATCGGCACTAATACTTTCATCACATTGCCTTTGCTAAAAAAATAAGCCCAATTTTAACATTCCCTGTTTCGCTTTCCCTAGGCAATTGTAATAATAATTAAAAACCAATGGGGGCTTGCAATGACAAAAGAGTCCATGACTTATGATTTAGTAATAGTTGGCGCAGGACCTGCAGGGTTATCTGCTGCCATCCGCTATGCACAGCTTTGTAAGGAAGCCAACTTGGAGTCAAGGGTTTGTGTATTAGAAAAAGGGGCCAATGTTGGTGCACACATTATTTCTGGCGCCGTTTTTGAGCCTATTGCCTTATCGGAATTATTACCAGATTGGAAAATGATGAATGCGCCTATCCATACCCCTGTTATCAAAGATGAATTTTTTTATTTAACAAAACGCAAAGCCCGCAAGTTACCAACGCCCCCACAAATGAATAACCAAGGTAATTACATTATTAGCCTAGAGCAATTGTGCCAGTGGCTTGGAAAAATTGCGCAAGATCTTGGCGTTGAAATTTACCCAGGTTTTGCGGCCAGTGAAGTTTTATATAACGATAAAAACGAAGTCATTGGCGTTGCAACAGGTGATATGGGTAACGATAAAAGTGGCAATGCCAAACAAAACTATCAACCGGGCATGCATTTATTAGCAAAACAAACCCTATTTGCAGAAGGTTGTCGCGGTTCGCTAAGCCAACAGCTTATGAAGCATTTTAAACTTTACAAAAAAAATCAATTTCAAACCTATGGCATCGGTTTAAAAGAAGTCTGGGAAATTCAACCTGAGAAACACAAAACTGGAACAGTCACCCATACTGTTGGCTGGCCGCTTGATCCTAAAACCTATGGCGGTAGTTTTATTTATCACTGGGGTAATCACCTGATTAGCATTGGTCTTGTTATCGGTCTTGATTATCAAAATCCGTATTTAGATCCTTACCAAGAATTTCAGCAATTTAAACATCATCCTATGATAAAGGCGCTTTTAGAAGGCGGCCAATGTATCAGTTATGGTGCAAGAGCCATTAATGAAGGCGGTTGGCAATCCATACCAAAACTAACCTTTCCTGGCGGCATGCTCATCGGCTGTGCAGCAGGTTTTCTCAATGTACCCAAAATTAAAGGCAGCCATAACGCAATGAAATCTGGCATGCTTGCTGCGCAAACTGCCTTTGAAGCGCTCAAAGAGCAATTCTCTGAACCTGAATTAACAAGTTACCAAAACAAAATTAAGCAAAGTTGGATTAAAAAAGAATTATTTAAAGCACGCAATATTCGACCAGGCTTTCACAAAGGACTATGGTCAGGGCTGCTTTATGCTGCGATTGATACCTATATTTTTCGCGGCTATGCGCCTTGGACCTTTTCACACCGTGCCGATCACCTTTCTTTAGAGCGTGCAAAGAACTTTAAACCCATTGCTTACCCTAAAGCAGATGGCATTATCAGTTTTGATAAAATGGTGTCTGTTTCTCGCACCAATGTGTTTCATGAAGAAAACCAGCCAGTACATTTAAAGCTAAAGAATCTGCAGACACCCATTACGATTAATTGGCAACAATATGCTGGCCCTGAACAACGCTATTGCCCCGCAGGCGTCTATGAATTTATCGATGATGAGCATGCTAAAAAGAAGTTACAAATTAATGCGCAAAACTGCATTCATTGTAAAACCTGTGATATTAAAGATCCCACACAGAACATTACTTGGACCCCACCAGAGGGTGCAGGTGGTCCAAATTACTCAAATATGTAGATAAGTGTGAAAGGGCCGGTGAAAACCGGCCCTATGATTTTATGCTGTTTCTTTCTTTTGTAACTGCTTAGCCACTTCTAATAATTTATCAGGTGGTAAGTAGCCCGGTACCATCGTACCATCTTCAAAAATTAACGTTGGCGTACCTGCGATTCCCATTTGAACCCCTAATTCTAAATCCTTTATCACGCGCTCATCTGAACAGGAAATCTCTTCTACATTCCCACCAGATTTCGCAGCAGATAAGGCTTTGTTTCTATCTTTCGCACACCAAACAGATACCATCTTTTTAAAGGTAGGTGTGTCAGGGCCTGAGCGTGGAAAAGCAAGATAACGCACAGCAATACCTAATTCATTAATTTTATCCATTTCAGACTGCATTTTACGGCAATAACCACAATCAACGTCTGTGAATACTGTAACGGTATATTTAGGATTTTTAGGAGAGAATATAATCATATTTTCTTGGCTTAACGATTTTAAGCCTTTTAGTCGCGCCTTTTTGCGTGCATCTTCGGTAATGTTCGCTTGCGCATGGTGCAAATCAATTAAATCGCCTGAAAAAGCATACCTTGCATCTGAGGTAACATATAATATGTTGGCACCCGAGCTAACTTGATATAAACCTTTCACAGGGCTAGGCTCAACGGCATCCAGCGTTAATTCTGAGAAATGCTGCTTGAGCGTGTTACGGATATTGTTTGCTTCTTGTTCTTGATTAGCTTGAACTAATTGAAAGCTAACTAAGGTGAAAACAAATAAGCATAGTTGAGCGAATAGTTTGATCTGCATAGCTTTCCCTAGAAAATGTCACCAAATAAGCCTATACACTATCACCGTGTATGGCTAAAAGCTACGCAAGCAAACTAATCTGATAATTCTATCGTATTAGCCTGCTTTTTCATGAGCCAATAACCATTGCTTGATGGCTATTTTATTTCCTTTAGTTTGTCCACAAAATCCACCAATATCATTCGCAGCCACAACACGATGACAAGGAACAACCAAAGCAATCGGATTAGCGCGGCATGCCATACCTACCGCCCTGGCAGAGGTATTTAATTTTAAAGCCAACTCCCCATAAGTACAGGTTTGTCCTAAAGGGATCTGACGCAATGCTTGCCATACCTTTTTTTGAAAAGGCGTACCTGATAAAAAAATCGCAATATTTTTTAAACAAGTCGGATGCACAAAGAAGGCATCTAGCTCTTTTGCTATTTTTCTTAACGACATGGATTGCTTTGTGTTTGGCAAAGGCACAATCTTTTGCTCAAGATAACGAATGGTTTTGAGTTTTTCGCCTTCGCATGCAATGCCAAGGTTGCCGATTGGTGTTTCTAAAATCAAATCAAACATTTACTCTTTCCACTTTGAATTTATGCTGCGTTGTCTGCGCACTTTCACCCCTGTCATGTACCAAAGCGTACACTCCAGGGGATTCAATTGCTTGACGCCTTGCCTAAATCCAAACTGGTTCGAGTATTACATTTTCCATTTTGAATTTAGGCTGCGTTGTCGCGCACTTTCACCCCTGTCATGTACCAAAGCGTACACTCCAGGGGATTCA
>JBFXKR010000159.1:0-4989 GCA_050173595.1 Candidatus Berkiella sp. | reverse complement strand
GTAATTAACATTGGGAGTTGTATGCTCCATGCATAAATACCATCAGCTGTCATGCCTTCTTGGATAATGACCGGTGTGCCGGTAGAAATGGCGGTTACAGTTAATTGTTTCTCCCTTACTCTTTGAATCGTTTGAGCAGCGTCCAGGGATTCAATAAAATGATCATATCCAGCTTGTGTGAAATAAACCTTAATTCCTTTCATCGCTGCATCATAATTACTGAAGTTAAAGTTATAGGCGGTTGTTGCTGCTTCAATTACCCAATCTAATAAGGATGCATTTGTTAAGTTAGGTTGATTTAAAGGAGTAAGGGTTGCAAGCTTACCATCGTTAGAGGTTGCAAAGTATCTAACAGGGGGTTTATGTGTGCGCTCATAAACAATCCATGCAATAAGACCACCAATTGCCAGCGCTAAGAAAATGCAAAACGCCATTAAGCGTCTCACATTGTCACGATAAAAATTCGCGCGCACCATCACGGGGTGATGGAAAATATCAGTATATTCTTCAATAGGGACGGCATGTTTTGAGGGCGCTGCTTTAGGATTGCCTTTTGCAACAGCTTCATTTTGTGGATTTCCAGTGCCACTTTTCATGCGCAATCGTCCTTATTCACGCCATTTATAAGTTGCCAAACTGTGTTAAATATTTACTTTATTTATGCGAATTCTAACAAGTATATCATCGAATATACACGCTAACTATTCCTCTTTCCAGTAACTCTTCGTATTTGACTTTGATACTGCGTTGCCTTCGAAACCTCGCATTCCTCATGTACTGAAATGTACACTCCGGATGCTCGTTTCTAGGCGCCTTGTCTGAAAGTCAAATTCTTTGAGTTAGAACTCTTCGTATTTGACTTTGATACTGCGTATCTGCGAAACCTCGCATTCCTCATGTACTGAAATGTACACTCCGGATGCTCGTTTCTAGGCGCCTTGTCTGAAAGTCAAATTCTTTGAGTTAGAACTCTTCGTATTTGACTTTGATACTGCGTTGCCTTCAAAACCAAAGCAAATGTTTTGAATTAGCACTATGGAATGCAACTTAATAATTTAGATTATTTAGTTTATTCACTATGAGGTTTATGAGCAAGCCAGGTGCGTGCGTAGCGATCTTTGCCTGCAACAAAAGATCGCAGCCAGCGAACAAAGATAGGAAGAGAAAAGCCAAATCGATTGAGAATAACGAAAAATAAACAAACACAGCACGCTAAGGCAAAGGTCCATAAGCGAATGTGCAATAAAAAGAGTAACAGTGGAATGGCAGAATAAGCATCCATAAAAAAGAACTTTGGAATTCGGCCTGAATCACGCCAATGCGCTGTATGTGGATGTCTCATTTGTTCACTCCGGCATCGCGATCAGCGCTTTTTGCTGTTGCTGCCATTAAATTATAAGTACGCTCCGAAATACGACCTTCATCGAATTTTCGTTTGGCATCGACAATCATCGGTTGACCACGTTCTTTAAGCAATTGTCGTGTTTTTGCGGCAAGCAATTCAACTTCGGTGGTCACAAGAATATCGCGCACTTCTTCATCAAACACGAGATATTCTCTTAGGGCAACGCGCTTATTATCAACCGTTGGCACTAATTTTTGCCAAATGACCATACGCAGCGTTTCTAGAATATCTAAGGCACGACCATGACGCTCTTCGGCTGGGAAAGTTGATATCATCCGTCTGACGCAGTCTGCAACACCATTACTATGTAAAGTTGTATAAACAGGGTGACCTGTCAGCGCCGCATCGATTACTGCGGCAATGGTTTCAGCATCTCTTGCTTCACCCACCAAGATTAATGTTGGTTTACGGCGCAAAGCGTTACGAACACCATCAGCAAACGTTGGTAAGTGTTTTGGTATTTCAGATTGACTAATAATGGAAGAAGGCTTTTCAACCGTGTCGTACACGAATTCAATTGGCGCTTCATAGGTGAGCACTTTACGATTGGCATCTTCTTGCTCGACGATTTCACGAATGATAGAAGCAAGTAAGGTACTTTTACCCGAACCTGTTGCACCAGTTACCACCACAGTACCTTGCATGGGCGCCATATGCTCTAAAATAGGCGCATCCAAATTCATGCTGCTTAATGGGGGTGGCTCTGCTGGAATGGTTCGCGCAGTAATTTGAATACCATCATGGCCTTCTACTTGACAGGCAGTACCATTAATACGAAATCGATAGCGCGTTGCTCTATCGGGCCTGACTTCATAGTGCGTGTCTACATCTTTTCCAGAAGAAAGCTGGGTGGTAGCGTTAGGGCCATAAATGCTATTAAGCATTTCACCGACTTCGGTTTGGGATATTTTTCTGGCCGTTGCCGGATAAAGCCGGCCATGAATTTCGCAAAGCACTTGAGAATCTGTTTGAACGGTTACGTCGGATGCGCCTTTTTGAGTACAGTGGATGAAGAGCCTGTCCATATCCGCTGGCGTAAATCGAGAAGGTTCATCTGGTAGTATAAACTCTTTAGTTACTGCCATTTAAAACTGTCTCCTAGCGATCATCAGGTGTAAGTTGTCTCTCATCCGATGTAACAAGGGCATTCCATTCATTACTTGCCGTATTAAGCTGTGGCAAGGTCGTGATACGTAGAATTCTATCATTCACAGCCATTTGCGAATCACCACCTGTAATACCCAAATTCACTTGGGCCACAAAAGGCAAGCTAACGATATTTTGTGCAAGTAAGCTGTGATATCGAACCATGCCTTCATAATCTCTTTTTAATCGGCCCAAGTTCTCAGCAAAAATAACATCACCTTGGGTCACACCAGCTTGCCAACCTTCATCAAGATATTTGTCCCATACATTTTTTTCGACTTCATTACGGGGCATCAAAGAAGTATCTGGCATATCCGGATCTTTATAATGCATTTTCAGATAGTCTCTCCATGTTGGTGCCATGGTCACAAATCTGGCCTGAGATTGAATGGTGTATGCCCGATCAGCCACGCGAAGTACATCGTCTGAGGCCTGATCTAATGTTTGGCGTCCTTCAATCAATACAGGCGGAAGCACATTATGATCCAACAATAGACTATTAAAATTATATATGAGATCCAGGTAACGTTCATTTCTGGCAACCAAAACATTAATTTCACTGGCACGCCACGCCAAACCGGCACGTGCGCCTAAGCTTAATGCGGTGTCTCTTAAGCCAATATTACGGATCCCAGCTAAATTTCCACCTTTAGGATTAAATTTAACATTGTGGTATTTGCCCAGCGTAGAAGGATAAGCAGGGGGCGTAGAACAACTCACTGATAGTGAAAATGCGCCGACTAAAAA
Organism: Candidatus Berkiella sp.; assembly: GCA_050173595.1. Taxonomy (GTDB): domain Bacteria; phylum Pseudomonadota; class Gammaproteobacteria; order Berkiellales; family Berkiellaceae; genus Berkiella. The sequence continues at coordinate 1,691 of JBFXKR010000159.1, read as the reverse complement.
CATACCGCCAATCAAATGTTTCATGGTAGTTCTACTTCCTTGTGGGGCTGCCTTAAACATTCGCTGTATAACGTAATTCAATAATTCTACTGGTTGGATATACAACCAAGTTAGCACGTTTACCAGCTTGTAAACCTGCATCTTTTAAAATGTCAGCAACGACACGTTCTCTAGATGAGATTGTGACGATTAATGGGATCGCAGGTATCGGTCCTAAAACTTTTAAGCGATAGCGGGTCATCTCACCAATTTTTTCAAGTAATGGTTCAATCGGACCAGACCAATCGAGGCTAGCAAGACCGCCCATGCCACCTTGGGGGGTTACTAATATATCTGTATTTATTGCGTTTTTAGCATAAATGTCTTTTGTAGCAGCAAGGGTTTTTAAAGAATTTTCCACAGACATGGCGGATTTCATGAGTTGGTATTCGACATCGCTCATTTCATAGGTTGGCTTTGATGAGCAGCCTGCCAAAATAGCAATGAGTGAGAAGATAAATATTTGCTTTTCCATAGCGCCTCTTTTGTCCGCTCCTTTGAGCCAGAAAAACCATGTTTCGATTATATCTGCAAACCAGGGGATATGCAGCCATCTGTACAATAAAATATATCTATCATGGGAAACTCCTTGATAGCAACCATGGTCAAACTAAATAAGTACAATGATGACATAACTACTAGGTGATATATAAGCAGATTGTCACTATCGTATTTAAGTTAATTAATTAGTAAAATAAAATAAACGATACTTTATAAATAGACGCTATAAAATACTGACCACATACCAAACTCGGACAAAGGTATGATTGTATATTCAAGGAACAAATTTTATTATGGCGACTAGCTACTTGATAAGGTGAAGCATGTCTGAGCATCCATTAGTAGAGCAAATATGTGCAATAGCTAGAACACTACGTTGTAACTTTACTTTACGTGATCAACCTATATCTATTGAACAAGTATTTGCAGAAACAGGTTTATTGCCAGCCATTATTCGACGAGCAGATCAGCTATGTTCATTTTGCTTGGGTTATGGGCTTGGTGTGAGTTTTGAAGAAGCGCAAGGTGGCATGTTAGGTGTTCGGGTCAAATTTGATGAGGCAACACCTAATTCATTACGATTATTATGCGCAGCCGATGTCATTATCGAATTGATGCAGCATGCACCTAGCAGAGATATGACACCATTAGATGATTTGATGTATGACTAGTAATCAACTCTTAAGCGTTTTGAATATAAGCGCAAAGACAGAGGATAGATTAAAGACAGAGGATAGATTAAAGAGGTAAACGATGGCTCAAGGCGGCGGTGGCGGTGGCCAAGGTGAAGACAAAGATTCCTATGCACTGTTATGGGGTTTAGCTGCCATTGCAGTAATAGGTTTTGTAGTTTGGCACTTTTACAGTGTTCAGCTTACATCCTGGTTTATTGCGCTAAAGAAATATGAAACCTTAGCGATATTGTTTTTCATTGAGAATGAAAATCTAAAAACAATTATTCAAGGCTTAAGCATTGCAGCAGAAGATCCCAGTACGCTCACTTTAAACATTGCGGGGATCTATAGCACGACAATAGGCGAATTTTTAAAATATCCGATTTGCTTCTTTTTAATAGTGATGGCAATCGTCATGTTTAAAGGCCATGCCACCATGCGATTTACAAAAGCATACAACATGGACACTTTAGCTCA
>JBFXKR010000158.1:0-4990 GCA_050173595.1 Candidatus Berkiella sp. | reverse complement strand
CACAAACAGCTGACACCACTTGTGGTGCGTTGACGATAACCAATACGAATACCAAAGGGCCGACGACAACTTGTTGGTAAATCCACAAATCCCTTTGCTTGCTAAAAGCAAGCGGGGGGATTTACGCTGATTCCTTAAAATAATTCACAATCTTCACTTCTCTTAATTCTTTGGGCATTGAAAAAGACATATTCTCTTCAATTCCCGTCACTTCTTTGATTTGTGAGACGGGTAAATTATCTTGCAGCGTTTTAATCACTTGTTTCACTAAAATATCAGGCGCAGAAGCGCCCGCGGTGATCCCAATGGCATTCATATTCGCAAACCAATTCCAATCAATTTGCTCGGGGTTATCAAGCAAAAATGCTGGGGTACCTAAATTTTCCGATAACTCTCGTAAACGGTTGGAATTAGAGCTGTTCACAGAGCCAACGACCAATACCACATCAGAGCATTGCGCTAAAATTTTAACGGCATCTTGGCGATTTTGCGTAGCATAACAAATATCATCCCGCCTTGGTCCTTTGATATGCTCAAATTTATTTTTTAAGGCATCAATGATACGAACCGTTTCATCCACGGATAGTGTGGTCTGGGTCACATAACACAAATTTTGGGGATCTTTAACTTCTAGCTTTTGCACATCTTCCAAATCTTCCACTAAATAAATGCCACCCTTTGTGCTTTTATATTGCCCCAAAGTCCCTTGTACTTCAGCATGACCGGCATGCCCAATTAAAATGCATTCGTGATCTTTTTTGCTTTGTCTGGCCACTTCCATATGCACTTTAGTCACTAAGGGACAGGTAGCATCTAACACCATCGTGAAGTTTCTGCTCGCCGCCTCTTCACGCACTTGTTGAGAAACGCCATGTGCGCTAAAAATCACTGTGCTGCCATCAGGAATATCTTTTAACTCATCGACAAAGACTGCGCCTCTGGCTTTTAAACTATCTACCACAAATCGGTTATGTACGACCTCATGACGAACATAGATAGGTGCACCAAATTTTTCTAGCGCAGCCTCAACAATATCAATGGCACGTTCAACACCGGCACAAAACCCACGAGGATTAGCAAGATAAACAGTAATGGCATTTTGTAGTTGCATAACACCCTCTTATTCTTTAGAAAAAATAACTGTTTTGGCCATCATTAACGCACCCATCGTAATGAAGGTATCTGCTAAATTAAAGGTATACCAATGCCAGGTGTTGATATAAAAATCAATAAAGTCGATAACATAACCATGCCAAATTCTATCGCTTAAATTGCCTAAGGCACCGCCTAAAATAAGACTTAGGGCAATGCCATTATATTTTTCCTTAGTAGGCGTTTTTGCAAGCCAAATTGCAACAAACGTGCAAATCAATATGATAAGCGCCAACAAAACCATTTGTCCCCACGCTGGTTTTGAGGCAAACAAGCTAAAAGCAACGCCAGAGTTATGTGCCAATATAATATTAAGGCTTGGGCAAAGTTGAAAAATCTCTCCCATCGTCACATGCGTTAACACCCAATATTTACTGAGTTGATCTAAGGCAAATAACAAAGGAATTGCCCAAAACCATTTTAATCCTACCATTGAGGCTGTGCAGTCATTTGATATTGAAGGGCATAGTTTCTTAAGCATAATGACGAACTTCTCCTTCACTGTTTGAATCAATGTTATCAACACAACGGCGGCATAACTGTGGATATTGCGCATGTTGATTTACATCTTCACGATGATGCCAACAACGCGCACATTTCTCATCAGTACTTTTCTCAACTTTTAGCCAGAGTGTTGGTAAATCTGTGGCTATCGCATCTTGTTTCTCAGTTAAAGGCTTAACCACCGCTTCAGATGTAATAAGCACGAAACGAAGCTCTTGCTTTAATTGCATGAGATTTGAATAAAGCTCGCCATCAGCAAATAGCGTCACCTTAGCATCTAAGGGGGCACCAATTTTGCCTTGTTGACGCTCACCTTCTAGCGCTTTATTCACACTATTACGTACTTGCATCACGCTTTGCCAAAAATCATTATTCATGGCTTGATTTAATTGAACTTGGGGAAACTCAAACCATTCACTTAAAAAGACAGAGCTTGCTTTGTCTCCTGGTAAATGCTCCCAGATCTCTTGTGCGGTAAAACTTAAAATGGGCGCAAGCCAACGCGTCAGCGCGTGCGCAATATAATACATTACTGTTTGTGCTGAGCGTCTTGGTTGACCATTTGTTTTTGTTGTGTACTGTCTGTCCTTAATCACATCTAAATAGAAACTACCAAGCTCAACCACGCAAAAATTATGAATTTTTTGATAAATCAGATGAAACTGATAGCTATCATAAGCTTGCATGATTTCTTGTTGTAAACTTTGTGCTTGCGTTAAAATCCAAGCGTCTAATGCGACAAGCTCATTGTCCTTCACACAATGTTCATTTGGTAAAAAGCCATCCAAGTTTGCTAATAAAAACCGCATGGTGTTTCGAATCCGACGATAGGCATCACTCATTCTGGTCAAAATTTCATCCGAAACGTGAATTTCACCTTTGTAATCGGTCGATGCTACCCATAATCGTAGAATATCTGCGCCTAAAGTTTTAACCACTTTTTCAGGCGCAACAACATTGCCTAGTGACTTAGACATTTTTCGCCCCTTGGCATCTACCGTAAAGCCATGCGTGAGCACTGCTTTATACGGCGCCTGTCCATGCATCGCCATACTATTTAATAAGGAAGTTTGAAACCACCCACGATGCTGATCAGAGCCTTCTAAATATAAATCCGCTGGAAATTGCAAATCATCTCTAGCACTTACCACCGCAAAATGACTTGCGCCAGAATCAAACCATACATCTAAAATGTCATTGGATTTGCGATAGCTTGCCATATCTTCAAAGGGCAAATCATTTAAATCGCAATCATGCCAAGCTTCTACACCATTGCATTCAATTAATTTTGCAACATACTCAATAATTTCAATTGCTTTGGGATGCAAGGTATCATTGTCTTGGTGTAACACTAATACCAAAGGAACGCCCCAAGTACGTTGGCGCGAAATACACCAATCTGGACGACCTTCAATCATCAACTTCATGCGTGATTGTCCCCATTGGGGAACCCAAGTTACTTTTTCTATTTCCGCAAGTGTATTTTCGCGCAACCCTGCCATACTTATAAACCATTGTGGGGTTGCTCTAAAAATAAGAGGGGTTTTATGGCGCCAACAATGTGGATAGCTATGCTCTAATGTGGTGGCATGCAGTAAATTATTCTTTTCTTGTATCAATTCAATTATTTTATCATTTGCTTTAAATACATGGAGCGTGCCTACAAAGGGAACTTCTTCAAAAAAGCAGCCTTTACTATCTACTTTTGTTTGGGGTTTTAATCCGTAATGTGCTCCCACTAAGTAATCGTCTAAACCATGTTCTGGCGCAGTATGAACGGCACCGGTACCGGCATCTGTTGTCACATGTTCGCCCAGTACTAAGGGAACTGTTTTTTCTAAAAAGGGGTGTACTAATAAATGATTTTCTACTTGCTTGCCTTTAAAGGTAGCAATGACTTCATATTCACTGGTGCCATAACGTTTTAAGCAATCAGGCAAAAGATCAGAAAGTACGCAAATGGCGTCAATTTCTGGTGTAAAATTCGCTTTAACTAATACATAAGCTAAGTCAGGGTGCAAGGCAACCGCTTGGTTAGCTGGCAAGGTCCAAGGCGTAGTGGTCCAAATCACAAAAGCGATGTTTTGAACGCTGCCTGTGTTCTCGCCTAAAATGGTTTTAAGAAAATGAGGCACATCTTTTACTTTAAAACCCACATCGATAGCAGGAGATGTTTTATTTTGATATTCAACCTCAGCTTCTGCTAAAGAAGAACCACAATTCACACACCAATGAACCGGCTTTGCACCTTGTTGCAAATATCCTCTTGATAAAATTTTACCAAAGGATCGCACAATATTTGCCTGATATTGATAATCCATAGTGATATAAGGCTTTTCCCAATCAGCAAAAATACCGAGTCGAACAAATGAGTTTCTTTGTAAATCAATTTGGCTCATGGCATATTCACGGCATTTTGCACGAAATTCCTTGGCAGTCACTTTATCGCCAACCACCCCAATTTTTTTCTCAACATTGACTTCAATTGGCAAGCCATGACAGTCCCAACCCGGTACCAGTGGTGCATCATAACCACTTAAAGATTTTGACTTTACAATGATATCTTTCAAGATGGTGGTTAATGCATGGCCAATATGAATATCACCATTGGCATAAGGAGGCCCCATATGTAAAATAAATTTCTTTTTCCCTTTTCCATGGCCTCTTATTTGTTGATAAATACCTTGGGCTTGCCATTTTTCAAGCACTTGTGGCTCTTTATTTGCCAAGTTCGCTTTCATGGGAAAGTCTGTTTTAGGTAAATTTAACGTATCTTTATAATCTGTTGTCATAAAATGGCCTAGTCAATCTCAGGTAGTAAATATTGCGCAAAAAATGCTTTCGCGTTTTGCACATCCACATTAATTTGTTGTTTTAGTTTCTCGATATTGTCAAATCGTTGCTCATCTCTTAATTTATGTAAAAATTCAACCGTGATTTTTTTACCATATAAATCGCCCTCAAAATTAAGTATGTGCACTTCACTGACATGTTTTAACCCATCCACTGTTGGTCTGGTACCACTGTTAGCAACACCTTGGTATTGCTTGTTATTGACAGTGACTTTTGTTGCAAAAACACCTTGAAGCAGTTTGCTTGCAGGATGAAAAGCGAGATTCGCTGTTGGAAAACCAATACTCGTGCCTCTTTTGGCACCATGCGCTACTCGAGCACATATACTAAAAGGCTTGCCTATTAATTGTGACACTTGTGTAAGCTTTCCTTGGCTAAGTAGCGTCCTGATGTTGCTACTGCTGATTTTGCTGCCAAGCGCTTGCTGATGCTTTAGCACTTGCACATCAAAACCAAACTGTTGTGCACCGTTTATCAACGT
>JBFXKR010000157.1:0-5034 GCA_050173595.1 Candidatus Berkiella sp. | reverse complement strand
TCCCTATAAAATCGCTCTTAGCAACGAAATAGGGGGATTTTGATGAATCATAAACTCATGCAGTAAGTGCTGGCCCGGGTTGTTTAATATTGGCATTTACCGATGCTAGGTTTTCCTGCTCTTGAACAAATTTCTCAATTTTTGCTTTAAGCTCATCATCCACTTTGGATTCAATAAACAGTAGTCTATTTTCTGGGCATTTACCATTAAACTTTTTATATGTTTGCTCGTCATAGATATGGCGGGTAAGCTGCTCTTCACCGCTTGAGTTTTTGAATTTGGTGTAGGCGAGTATTGGTTTGTTCATCACCTCCATGGTAATGGGATCAATAAATTCTTCAGGAATGTTATCCAAATTAAAACCAATTTTTTTCAAGCGTATTTCGTTTGCGTTTTCTACAGGCTGATTGCTTACATTGCTTTGTATGTCTTGTCTATAATTTAAAAGGGCTGGGGTATAGTGCGCGTACCTATTATTCGCAAAGGTTGATAAATGATTAGCTCGAGCCTGACTTTGCAATTGTCTCTGTACTTCAACGGCGCCAAATAGCGGACGCATGTTGTAAAGCGTTTGTAGCGGTATTGGCCGTGGCGGCTCAGATGGTTTTTCTTCCATGAACTGAACTAAAAAGCCTACTGAAAAGTTGATGGCAACAAAGACTCCCAAGAAAAAAGGCGTATACATAGTTGTCATTTGAATTGAAAAAAAAGCCATCATATAAGGCTCAAACACCATCATTAACAGATAAAGACCTGCTAATGCAGTCCAAATCCCAAAGCCAATTCCTTTTAAAATTTTGAAAAACAATTTATATTTCCTTTAATTGCTTCACCAATAATATCAATTTTTTGGCCTAAAGTGATTTTCACATAAAAGTCAGTCATACTTACTATCGTTCGTGAAATATTTATCTAACTCTGAAAGATATACCCTTACTGTGTCAGGCGTTATGTCACCATCTATCTCAGGCGTAGAAAGCTTTTGCACCACATAAAACATTGCTTCGTAATAATCTGCAACTTCATCATTTTCCCAATCTTTACAGACATATTCCCCAGGCCTGAAAAGCAGGAATGTAGCCCAGTCACTCAATTCTGCTGCGCTAATATTTTTTGCAAGATATGACTCAAGCATCGCTTTTACATGCTTTGGAAGTACAATAATTTCTAAATTAGGATCAGTAGGCTCGTACATATCCACTTTATGAATATGTTCAATATCACCGTTTAATATTCTACTTAGATCATCTGCTTTCATTTTGTTTAGCAACCATCAATCCCAAAACTATTTCTCTAAAAGTCGAATATCTAAATTATATTGTTAATATGATTTGCCTGGCTTAAGCTTTTTAACATCAATTTTTTCAACTTCAGCTATAAATTTAGACAAATATTTTTTATCAATACGAATGCAATAACAAGATGTTGGAATAAGCTTTGCCCCTTGGAACATTTCAAGCTTTTCAATGTAGTGAAACACTTGTTCTGCAACATCACCACTTTCACTTTGAATCAAAATTTCACATTCTGTTTCATAAAAGATTATAACTTTCAAACCGTTATCTAAGGACCAAACCTCTCCGTTTGAAGATAGTCTTCCTGCATCGAGTTTTTCTATTAAAGTTGCCATGTTACATCCTTTTTCTACGTTTAGGATTCATATCTTTTTTGCTAGCGTTTAAAGATATCAAAACATTATCTGTTTTATCAAATACATTTCTTCTACCTGCACTGTTTACAATTAGGCTTCTTTCTTGTCCCAATTTATCTAATACGTGCCTATCACCAGGAAACCCTGATGCCTGTAAAGAAACATCAGATGTTCCAGGATGTGTATGAGCAGACCATCTCCATCCTTCAGATTGAAATTTCTGTATATTTAACTCACTAATGTAGACACTACTATTATTACCACGAATAATCATACGTTGACTTCCTAGAGTAAACATAGCAAATTCATCTCCTGTTCTGGCGGTTAGAGCAGCCAGATCTGATACATTAAGTTTAGATTTTCTAACAACAATTTCTGAGCGGTATCTGGGTAATTTAGTTAAGATGTCCGATTGACGTTTACTTAACTTGCCATATCCATAATGAATTTCTGCTGGCGTCGACCGTCTAATCATAACTTCTTGAAATGATTTGGTTTTTATAAGCTTATGCTGTTGAAATTGATTTAATATATTTCCTGAAACAGCCTGAGCCATCGTTTGCTGCACTTTAGCACTTCTCAAAGTATATCGTGCTGCACTCGCCACAGGGGCAGTTGCCGTAGCCACCTTTTGAACCATTGGTTTGCTTAATTTGGCCACCTTGGCAGCACCAACAGCCGGCATTGCGATTGAAATGGCAATTTTTGCAATCGCCTTGACTCTATCCTTTTTATCCATTCGATCAAAACTATCTGCCAGCTCTTTCGCATATTTACTGGTTTGGGTTTGCTCCTTTAATACAACTCTGGCTGCTTCCTCACCTATATAAACCGATAAAAGCGATATTGCCTTTTTAGTTTGCAATGTCTCACCTTTGGCTGCATGCTTTATCTCATTGACCGCAAATTCGCCTAAGGAAATAGCACCCTCAACCAATTCAACCAAAGATTCCTTAGCCGCAACCCCAAAAATCTCTGGGAGCTCTGTTACAGGTATCGCGCTGCTACTAACACCTCTTGTTAGTTCCACTAACCATTTTGGCGCAGATTTAACATTATTACGTTTCCATGCTCTTATTTCAGTGCTATCTTCACCTCGTGCACTTCTAAAAGCTAAGCGCCACCAACTTTGCTGTTGCGCTTGCTTTGCTTGGCTTGTTGATATAGCACTGATGGTTTCAACTTTTTTATTAACGCTTGCTCTTTGTGATTTTTCTTTTTGCACCAATGCCGACTGTGTCCGTTTTTGTAACTTACTAGCCACTTCAACTTGTGGCACTTTTAACTTCAATACATCACCAAACATGGACTCTAATTGGTTTGCAAGAATATCAACCATAATCGGATTATGCAGATCTAACGCGCAATTGCTTATTTGGGCATCATTGGCACTTTTTGCGCTAACAATAGCTTGGGATTGAGCAGGCACTAAAGAAGCATTTTGCAAATCAGTAGATTTAACTTTGGGTTTGCTACTTGAAGTCATTAAAGAAGCAACAGACGTTCCTGCCACCGTCAGATCAACTCGGCTTGGCGCTCCAAATTGCTTGTTAAATTGCAAACCAAGGCTGCCATTTGCGTTTTTCCCCCCTTTAAAGTCTTTAAAAGGAGTCCAACCAATAGAATTTCCAAGGATTTCATTGATAACAGGCTTAAAAATTTTGTCAAATCGGTGAATATGCTTTTGCTTTTCCGTGTTAGTTACTTTAGCCAAAACGTAATGATATAATCGATTTTTTGCCCTTTCAGGGTTGCTGGTATAGCCTTTCAACTCATAGGTACTTATGTCTTCGATATATTTCTGACGTTCAGCTTCAATCTGTTGTGCATTGCCCATATCAGGATAAAAAGGGTAATTTATGTTGATTATTTTATCTGCAGCAAACTTTGCCATTTCATTGCGATCAGAAGAATAATCAAAAGTAGAATTCGCAATTTCTTGAACAAAGCCAGCAATTTTAGTCCAGTCAGGAAAGTTACTCGCATGCTTCGCAAATAATTCATCAACACCTAAAGCCCAAGCTTCTGAAGCTCTATTGGTCGATTCACTATTATAAAAATAGCTTTTCTCTTTTGCTTTTTGCGCATCAGCCTTCAAAAAGGCTAACTGTGCTTGTGTTGTAGATTTCTGAACTTGGGCATTTTTTAATGCCAAATGCTTGTCCTGCCAAGTTTCATAATATGAATATCCTTCTGTTTGTTTAAACAAAGTATTTTCTAATTCAATCGCAGCTGCTAATGCATTTGATTGTAAAGTAAAAGACTGTTGGGCTGCTTCTAATGCACCTTGATCAATCGTTGACGAAAGCTTTAATTGTTCGACTGAAGACTTTAATTCTTCAACATTTTTGTTTATTTGAGACACTTTGTAAACTTGAATGGCGTGCAATCTATCACTCTTACTAGCAGAATCTTGCATATAATCTAAAGCCGAACTTTCAAGAAAATGAAAAAGCTGCTCTTCCTTATCACGCTTAAATTTGTGCAATGATTGAAATAAATCAACACCTTGCATTGTTAGATCAGCGATAGGTTGCATCATGCTTGGCAATGAAACATCTTCAATCTTAAAGGTTGGGCCACCAATCGCTTCACTCATTTTAGATAAAGTGCTTGCGCTTAGATAAGGACTTAAGGCTTTGATTGGATAATTAACCATATAGTTTGCTTTGTTTACTAAACCATCGATACTGCTGATGGTTGGCACAAGAAACGTAGAAGTTGCCCATTCACCAGCAAAAGGTTGTAAATTTTTAGTTAATCTATAGGTGTATTGCTCATCAATTTCATAGTTACTCTCAGAGCCTGTTGCTAAGCTAAAGGCAGCACCATCAGCAGCTAGCATTGCTATTGCTTCTAAATTATCGCAACCAGAATCCTTAAATTTATAATAAACTATATTCCCAAGTACTGTTGAGGCAACATAAAACTGTGGCATCAATGCAAAACTAACGACATTATCCAAAAGCATGCCAGAATAATTTGCTGCTGTTTCAGCGGTTGTGCCTACGTAGGGCCCAGCAACACGCCCTACTGCTTGTGCTGTTTTGACAAAAGGATACTTTACGACATTGGGCATGAATGACCAGGTTAAATTGAGTCCAAATCGAATCAAACCTTGATTTGGTATTATAGAAAGTGAACGCGCCGCTAACATGGCAGGATAACCAATTTTGGTTATTGTTTTGTCGTTTAACTTAGCTGTATGTTTTGTTTTCTTATAATGAGCATCAACAACCGCTATTCTAGCTTCATTTAATGAATTACCAACCAAGGATGCACCTGTTCTAACAGATTTAAATAGCGAATCTGCATCTTGATATTCTCGTTGCAAGCCTTTTCTATATTCATCTCTTTGTAATCTAAAAGTTAATGTTCTGTCA
>JBFXKR010000156.1:0-5128 GCA_050173595.1 Candidatus Berkiella sp. | reverse complement strand
GCACAGTTTTTTACAAAAGAGACAACCGGCTTAGTACAATTAGTCGCCATTTTAAACAAAAGATTAAACTAAATGGGGTTTTTCCCTAATTGAGAATAAGATGCCTTTTAAAAATAATTGGGAAAATACTGATCAAAGAATATCTCTTTCCAATGAGATAATAGAAAAAATTATCAGCCAAACTTTTCGCAAAGAACAACTGAATTTACATGAAGTGATTGCAGGTGGCTGTGCCAACCTGAATATCAAGTTTACGCTGCAAAACCGTTCACCACTGCTGCTTCGGATTTACCTTCGAGATCCTGATGCAGCCTTTCGCGAGCAGGCGCTGACACAAAGACTAAAGCATTTGTTACCTACTCCTCAAATTTATCATATTGGAAAATTCGAAGATTACCAATTTGCTATTTGTGAGTTCATAAATGGGATCACATTACGAGACTTGCTACTAAGCAATCAACCTTATTCCTTGGAAAGCCTTATGCATAGCGCTGGGGAAATGTTGGCTAAAATCCAACAAATAACTTTTTCTAAAGCTGGTTTTTTTGACAAAAATCTCGATGTGATTTCACCCATTGATCAAAATAGCTACTTAGATTTTGTTAAAGACACCTTAAAAAACCCCACCATTAACAGCGAACTTGAACCAAGCACGATTAGCAAAATTGATCAAATTATTCAAAAATTTGCGCATCTTTTCCCTGATGTTAGTGAAAAAAACCTTGTACATGGCGATTTTGATCCTGCGAACATCTTAGTTGAAAATATTAATGATGAATGGCAAATAGCGGCCATTTTAGATTGGGAATTTGCATTTAGCGGTTCTACATTATGTGATATTGCAAATATGCTTCGTTATCGTGATGATATGCCAACAACTTTTGAAAGTGCTTTTCTTGAAGGATTGACTACTTCTGGATTCACCTTAGCCTCAAACTGGCGAACCAGTATTGAGATATTAAATTTATCTTCTTTGCTAGATTGTCTGGCACGCGCCAACCCTAGCACGCAACCAAATCAATGCCAAGATATTCGCAACCTTATCGATAAAATTCTAGCAAGATTACAGAACACAAATATTTAAGGAATTTTAAAATGTTAAAACTGTATGCCGTGTTGTTAGGAGGCCGCGCAAGAGGCTGTCATATTGAACTGCATGATGTAGTGTTCATCGTCAGCCCTTCATTAGAAGAAGCCTACCCAAGATTGGTACATAAATGGTTTGGTACTACTAAACGATTACATATCGACAGCTCTGTTGAACTTTCGATTGTCGATGGGCATGAAATCACTCTTAGCAAAGAGAAGCCTGAGAATGCTGATAATAGTTTATTTTTTGTTAACTTTGGTGGTTATAAACCTGGGTATTTTGGCGAGCTTCATGATATTGGATTCTATGTTGCTAATGCTAAACCACTTGCGGTTGTCAAAGCAAAGCAAGCATTGTGCGTTGGCTCACATCAGCAACATTGTGATGATAATTTAGAAGTAAACTCGCTACTGAATAAAACCACTGCTGTTGCAGATGATGTGATAGCCATAGACAAAGTCGATAATTACTACATTCATCTTAAGCCAACAACTTTGAGTGCAACATTAAACATTGAATCTCATTATCGACGTTTAGATGTGCCTGAAATTATGGAAAGGGCTGCGCAGTTGATGCCTTTGCTTGCTTAATAATCTAGCATCTAAATTAATTCATAAAAAGAGTAAGATTTTCTTAAATTTAACATTTGATCTTACTCTTTTTCATTTAACAAATATAATTAATATTTAAGCTATTGAAAATGGCTGCTTTTGGCTAAATAAAATCCTATTGGTATCATGGCAAGACTTAATAACATATAAGTCACCGTTAGTAATGTGGCGCTTTGACCGAAATAACCCAAACTCAACACCACTAATGTTGCTAACCCCATGTTTAGAAAACTCATCAAAGCACTGCCATGGGCCTTATCATTAACATTGCTCATCGCTAAACTAGAAGCATTTGCCAAAATAAATGAGATCCCAACATAGATTATCGCCATTGGAACAAACAAGGTAAAATAAGTACTCAAGCTTAAATTTATTGTTACAGCCAGTATCAATGCTCCCAATATACTGATTAGCACACCCACGCCAATCAAAGTACTTAATGCATATTTTTTGACTAGTTGGGCACAGGCTAAAGAGCCAATCAGTAACCCAATAGAGGGAATAATATTGGCAACACCATAGTCAGCACTGTTCATCCCCATGATATTGATTGCAATAAAGGGTGCCAATGCTGCAAATACATAAACAAGACAAGTTGAGGCCCCCATTAATAAGGCCCCTAATATTAATGATTTGTTTTTAAATTGCACTTTATAGTTATCGCGAATATGACAAAGTCGCAACGCATTGTGATCTCTTGGTGCTTTTTGTTTAGGTAATTTTAATATTAATGGCAATAGCGTTAAGCCATATATCGCACCTGCAATAAAACAACTCATCCAACCAAAGTGGCTATTTAACAGCCCCCCTAAGGCTACCCCCAACCCTGGCGTAATAGCAAAGGTCAGCATAAGATAGGCGATTTTTTGGCTAGCAGCTTGAGGTTCATAATACTCATTAACAAGCGTAAATGTCATTTTAAGACCAACACCAGATCCCAACGCAACCAGGAATCGACCAATCACTAAAAACAGAAAATTATCAAATACACCAGATAACACGCAGACAACGCTCGCTACGATTTGCAATCCAACGCCAATACTCAGTGCCACCTTTTGACCATATCGATTGGCCAAAGGCCCGTAAAGCAACTGCCCCAGTGCATAGCCAATTAAAAACACAGAGACTGTGTATTGCGCAATATCATCACTGATTGCGAAATAGTCCGCAATGTTAGGCAATGCAGGGGTAAACAGGACGGCATTTACCGATGCAAAGGACATTAACATGAGTAATGTCACAAATGATGGTTTAGTTTGGGGCATTTTTACTTCCTCACATAATTTTATTAAGTATATTTGCAAACTTAATTGTAAACAATACCCATATTTGTTATCATTTGTTTACCAATTTGCAACAATCAGGAAGCTTGTGAACAAATTAGAGTGTATTAGCACCTTTATTGCTGTTGTTGAAGCTAATAGCTTCGCGAATGCAGCTAAGAAACTGCGCCTCTCCACAGCTGCTGTGAGTCGGCAAGTGAGTGCCTTAGAGCATACGCTTGGGGCACAGCTATTAATGCGTACCACCCGACGTTTATCATTAACCGATGTTGGCGTTGAATATTACGAGCAAACCAAACGAGCCCTTGAACAGCTTCAGTTAGCTCAAGAGACCGTGTCAGGCTCTCAAAAAGAAGCCACCGGATTATTACATGTGCTTAGCAACCGCTATTTTGCCCATGAATTTATCTTGCCTTGCCTACAAGCGTTTATGCAGCAAAATCCAAAATTAAGAATTAAACTTGAAGTGGCAGAGCGTTTTCCTGATCTGATGCAAGAAGATATCGATATACTGGTTGGGATCTCAATGGAAGGCCCCCCAACCCTAAAACGCCGTAAAATTGCCACAACGCGATATGTGCTGTGTGCCTCACCATCATATTTAAAAAAACATGGTACACCAAAAACGCCAGCAGATTTGGCAAATCATCGCTATATTACTCACCATATGCGTGTACCTGATAATGCAATTAAATTAGACGATCAACAAGAAATTTTTCTAGATCCTATTTTATGGCTTAACGATAGCCGTGCTATGTGTGATTGTGCCATACAAGGCTTGGGCATAGTCAGATTACATGACTATATTGTTAATGATGCATTAAAAAGCAAAAAATTAATCGAGATTTTACCAACTTACCACCAAGTGCAAATCCCTGTTTTTCTTTATTATCAACAAAGCCGGTATTTACAACCAAAAATCAGAAAATTTATTGATTTTTTAACATCCTAAATAGTCAAAATATATGCTAAGCCCTAAAACCTAAACTCACAAAAGAAGCATCTTTTACCTAAACTTTGCGCATGATATAATGCCGCTTGGATTTTTAAAGTAGTAGTTAGCATGTCTTTACCAAGTGATACCCAGTTAAATCAAGAAAAATCTTTCCTGCTTGCAAAGCAACCCGACGTTTATAAAATAATAAGTGCCACTTTAAAGCATTTTAAAGAAAACGTGGATATACCTCAAAATAAAACGAAGCGATTTAAGAGCGCTGCAAAAAACATCAAAGCTTTATTTACATTATTAAAAAAAAGTAAAGCGCCAAAAAATTGGTCGCAAAAAAAAGAGCTAAATAATTTGATTGAGGGCTTAAACACTCTCATCGCAGATATTCAAACTATCTGTTTTTCAAAATCACCTAAAAAGGAATTACATTTAAGCTTTTTAACGCGAATCGGCGAGCAATATGTAAGAAATAATCAAGATTATCTTAAAACCATCACCGCGCTCTATCTTAATGCAGGAAACAGAGATACCAAACCTTGTGATTTGAATAATAAAATTTTTAAATTACCCGAAAACATGAATATGCTTTCCTCGGTAGAGATCTTCTATGCAAGATATAATTGCTTATCATCTTTACCAGATGCATTATGGCAATTACCCAAATTAAGAGAACTTGGGCTAGAAGGTAACTGCTTAAAAAGTATCTCTGGCAATATCCAAAAACTAACAACTTTAGAAGAATTGGGTTTAGATCGTAACAAGATCACAGCGCTCCCAGCGCAAATTGGAAAATTACCTAAACTTAAGATCCTCAGCCTTGATGGTAACCTTCTTTTAGAACTACCCAAAAGTATCAATCAATTAACAACACTAAGAATATTAGGTCTAAATAATAATTTTCTCTTTGATTTACCCGATATTAGCACTTTACCCAATCTAGAAATTGTAGGCGCAAGAAATAATCTTTTAATTAAATATCCTTCTTTAAAAAGTCCTAAAACGGTTGTTGATGTCTCAAGAAATGGATTAACGCCCCATAAACAGGAAAAAAGACCTCGTTAAGCAGCTGTTCACTGGAAAATTTAAGGGTTCATTGTATCAAGTATTTTAGCCACACTGAGTTCAAACTCTGGGATATTACCGTGATCTTGAACTGTCCAGGCGGATGAGAGCATGGTCATACAAAATGCCCAGG
>JBFXKR010000155.1:0-5133 GCA_050173595.1 Candidatus Berkiella sp. | reverse complement strand
GTTATAACGAAAAGAAAACCATCGCACAATTAATTGAAACTGTTCGAAAAGCACCGATTGATGGCAAACTTGAAATCATTGTGGTGAATGACGGCTCAACCGATGGCGTAAAAGAACTACTAGACAACACTTTAAAATCCCAAATAGATATACTCGTACATCATCCCTATAACCAAGGTAAAGGCGCAGCCCTGCATACAGGGATTAAAGCAGCCACGGGTGATTATGTGATTATTCAAGATTCAGATCTAGAATATACCCCACAGGATTATCCCAAACTGCTATCTCCGCTCTTAAACGGTGTTGCTGATGTGGTTTATGGTAGCCGCTTTATTGGTGGAGATTCGCATCGCGTTTTATATTTTTGGCACTCCATGGGTAACAAATTTTTAACGCTTTTAAGCAATATGTTTACCAATTTAAATCTCACCGATATGGAAACTTGTTACAAAGTATTTAAGCGCGCCATTATTCAAAGCCTGCACTTGCAAGAAAAACGCTTTGGCTTTGAGCCTGAAGTGACTGCCCTTTTAGCCAAAATCCCCAATATCAGAATTTATGAAGTGGGCATATCCTATTTTGGCAGAACCTATCAAGAAGGCAAAAAGATAGGATGGAAAGATGGGATCAGAGCAATTTATTGTATTGTGAAGTATGGGTTTTTTTACCGCTTTTATAAGCAACCCGAGCCTAATAAGCTTCTAGAAAATCTCTAGTTGTGCACATATGGGTTCTCAATCTTAAGGTAATCCTTGAAAAAATCAGAATAATCATAAACATCTTGTGATGCTATTATTTCTTTTTTTATGCTCAAATAATTTAGAGAGATCTTTTTTATCATTTTCGTCCTTTCCCTTATTTGGCTTGGCTCGTCCTGAGCTTTTGCGCATGATTAAGTTTAGGATATAAAGCAACCATGGTTGCAATGATTTCTTCTGGTTTATATTGTGAAAGCAACCCTATTATAAATTTATCTAGATAATAATTTTGTTTATCATAATGAGACACCATACTCTCTACAAGCATTGATAATTGCGTCACTTCTCCATCAGCATGTTGTTTGCGATGTCTTTGAAAAAACTCACCTTAATCTTGTCCTCTATCTCTTTTTGTATCTCTTGCTCAAATATATTTTTGAAAATCAATCGTATGTATATTAGGTTTGATGACTTGAACATTGGTGGCAGTATAAATTTTACCTATACTTGCGTATTCAGTCTCAGGAACAAATCATATTAAATCCTCTACGTGTAGCACAGCCCCTTTATTAGTAAAGATTTTCTCTGCTTTATAAACAAGCGCATATACTGCAATAGGACAATCTGTTTCAGGAACTAGGGCATTTGCATCATTTGTTTTAACAGATCTTTTATAAAATCAATTCCATCAACTTTGAATAATTTATCATAATCTAACATTTGGCACCTGTTATTAATCCTAATATTTTACCCAAAGTCCGCAGGTTCGCGACTAGATCTCTTTATTAGCTTTCCTTCTATACAACCTGTTATATCCCTGAACTATTTTTCCTGGCACTGAGATAGTCCCGCTTGCATCGGTATTTGAGATAATAAGTTCATATTGCTTAAGAGCCTCATCTACATTCTGCGTTGACATCATGCAAAAGGTAAAAGCAGCCACTTTATCTGGACATGCGGACAAAGGTTTGCCTGGGCCACAATCTCTAAAGTGAGCTTTGTGCAATGTCCAAAGATCTTCTCTCTCTGGCGTGATCCCTAAACGCATTAGCGCAATATAAGGCGCATTTTGTAGGGTTAAAAAAGAAAGGGTTTTGAGGGGGGACGGCATATGTTGCAGCGTTGCTGAGGTGAGCACCAAATCAAAATCACCTAATGGTTGCGAAAAGTCTCCTTGAAGATCAAAAAAAGACAACTCTTCATTTTGGAGTGGTTTACCTAATTTAATGACTTCAGGTAGCTCGACCACGGTCCAATCAAAGTGAATATGCTTTAGAAACTTTTTGGCAATATAATAATGGGTTCCAAAGGCTCCACCAAAGTCTAATATTTTCAAGTTATTTTTATCTAGCATGGAAATAACAGACAACAAAAACAAGTGATGCGCGTCTAGCGTTACGCTTGTGGCCGTTTTTAATGCGTCGATAAAATTCACTGCTTTTTTAAATATAGCTTCAATCAGCTCAATATCATCATAACCATTAAATTTTTTGACTGCTAAATTCGCTTGCTCAAAATTTTGGTACACATTATTTTTGCCCATAATTTTTTTAGCAATCTTTTTGGTAATGGGAGGAAGGAGTTCGTCTAAAATCATGTTTAATCCCTTATACCTCAGTTTGAGCTATTTGAATTTGATGATACTTTTGGGTATAAAAATTTATCGTTTCACTAAGGCCATCTGTAAATAGCGTTTTGGGTTGCCATTTTAGATCTGCTTTAATTTTTTCAATACTCACCGCATATCTAAAATCATGACCTGGTCTATCTGTTACAAAAGATATCAGAGATGTAAAATCAAACGCATTGTTAACCTGCTGGTTTAGTTGTTGGCAAATAAGCGTTGCCAACGCAATATTAGAAAGTTCATTATCGCCTCCAATATTATAATGCTCGCCCGCAACTGCACCATGAAACACGTTATCTATAGCATGACAATGATCGCCCACATATAACCAATCTCTTACATTTTGGCCATTCCCGTAAATGGGTATAGGTTGTCTTGATAGTGCTTTACGAATTATGGTTGGGATAAGTTTTTCATCATGTTGATGTGGCCCATAGTTATTCGAGCAATTGGTAATAAGGGTGTTTAAACCATAAGTTTTAAAGAAGCTGCGTACCAGATGATCAGAGCTTGCTTTGCTGGCACTGTAGGGTGAATTAGGCGCAAAAGGGGTGGTTTCAGTAAAATATCCATTCTCCCCTAAGCTGCCATATACTTCATCGGTTGAAATATGATGAAATCGATTGTCTTTTTTATTGCCAACCCAATATTTTTTAGCCACCTCTAGTAAAGTAAAGGTCCCGACTATGTTGGTATTAATAAACGCATAAGGATTTGTAATTGAATTATCAACATGCGACTCCGCCGCAAAATGAATCACACTATTAATATCATAATCAACAAATATTTTTTCAACCAGCGTTTTGTCTGTAATATCCCCTTTGATAAAAATATGGCGCGGATTATCCTTGAACGCGAGCATATTTAAGGGGGATGCAGCATAAGTCATGCTATCCAAATTGATAATGGTATAATTTGGATATTTATTTAAAAAATAATTAACCGCGTTTGATCCAATAAACCCAGCACCGCCGGTGATTAATATCTGTTTCATCTAAACAAACTCTCTTTGTAAAAGCGACTCTAAATACGCACGGTAGTGACTTTGCGGATAGTCTTCAATTAATTGTAGATATTGGGTTTTGGAAATGTATTTTAATCGATAAGCAATTTCTTCAATGCAAGCAATTTTTAAACCTTGCCGAGATTCTATCACTTCAACAAATTTACTCGCATCATGTAAGCTTTCATGGGTGCCAGTATCTAACCAGGCCATGCCCCTACCTAAAATTTCCAAATGAAGTTGTTCTTTTTTTAAATAAAGATTATTCAGATCTGAAATTTCAAGCTCACCCCGCCTAGAGGGCTGTAAGGTTTTGGCAAAATTAACAACTTGGTTATCGTAGAAATAAAGCCCTGTCACCGCATAATTCGATTTGGGTTGTTGCGGTTTTTCTTCAATGTTAATAACCTTTCCTTGCCCATTTATTTGCGCAACTCCGTAACGCTCAGGATCTTTAACATAATAACCAAATAAACAAGCCCCGGTTTTTAAACTGGCTATATTTTTAAGGTAAGCGGGAAGTCCTTCACCATAGAAAATATTGTCGCCCAGAATAAGACAAACAGGTTCATTGTTGATAAATTCTTCACCAATAATAAATGCTTCAGGGATCCCTCTGGGTTTTTCTTGTACTTTATAACTTATGTTAAGACCAAGATGTGAGCCATCTTTAAACAGCGTTCTAAATGCATCGACATCTCGTTGGGTGGTAATAATCAGAATGTCTTTGATTCCTGCAAACATCAACACAGATAAAGGATAGTAAATCAGGGGCTTATCATAGATAGGTAATAACTGCTTGCAAATAACATTGGTTAAAGGCGCAAGCCTACTTCCTGTGCCACCGGCTAATATAATTCCTTTCATGGTGCTACCCTTTGCAAAAATTGGTTCATAATCTTACACACGTATAAAATATCATCTGTTGTGTGAAAATAAGAAATGGGCAAACTTAAGGTTGTGGCATGCCACCAATCGCTTTGTTTATAAGCATTTTCATTAAACATGCCTTGCAAGGCCTTTTGCTTATACGGCGCAATAGGATAATGCACCTCTGTTGAGATCCCATGTTCTTTTAAATACGCTCTGAGCTCTTCGCGTTTTGGATGATGCACATTATAAATATGGTAAACATCATAAAAAACATCCTGAGGTTTTGGTTTATGATAGTGTTTATCTAAATGCTTATCATAAATTAAAGCAAGCTCACGTTTATAAGAATTTATTTTATCAAGATGAGGTAGTTTTACATTTAAAAAACCCGCTTGCATCTCATCAAGTCGAGAATTCGTTCCTAAATAGTCATTATAATATTTAAGGTGTGAGCCATAATTTCGAAGGGCTTTTAGTTTATTGGCTAAAGCTTCATCATTGGTCAGCACAGCACCTGCATCCCCCAGCGCCCCTAGATTTTTGGTCGGGTAAAAGCTAAAAGCTGAAATGGTACTGAAGGTACCCACCTTTTTTCCATAGTACGTCGCACCATGGGCTTGAGCACAATCTTCAATAATGTATAAATGATATTTCTTCGCTAAGGCTGTTATCACTTCCATATCGCAAGCATGTCCATACAAATGCACAGGCATGATAGCTTTGGTTCTGGCGGTTATTGCCTTTTCAATCAACTGCGTGTCAATATTACCATCCATGGCATTTGGCTCTACGAGAATGGGAGTTAAGCCTACTTTTAGGATACTTAAAATGGAGGCTACATAAGCATTGGCAGCCACAATCACTTCTGAGCCTTGCGGCAAATCCAACGCTTGCAGTGCTAATATCAAGGCATCTAGCCCTGAAGCTACGCC
>JBFXKR010000154.1:0-5226 GCA_050173595.1 Candidatus Berkiella sp. | reverse complement strand
TATAATAGTTCAACTTGGGTTAAAGAAATAGTCAAAAAAGTGATGGATGCAAACACAACACTGCCGAATTTTCAGTTTAGGCCTTACACCTTTTTAGGACTACTAGAAAATTCGTTGTGCTTGTTTGAAAAGGATAATTTTATAACCCAATTAAGAAAAGAAATCCGCCCATTTCCTTTCAAATTAAAAGAGAAATTTTTTAATGAAAACCTAAGCATATTTAATGAGAGCTTGGCCGAACTTGAAGATTTTAGTCAGCGAGATATTGGCTTGTTAGCTTTTCAATTTATGTTGTTTAGAGGTTTAGATGCTGCTATACAAATCTTATTTGCTATCAATGAAGCTTATTACCCCGCCTCAAAGAGGGAGGAGCAATATTTAATGAATTTGCCAAAACTTCCCCAGGGCTTACATGCGTTAATATATGAACTATTGCCTGAATTTTATAATAAAAAGAAAGATATCCTTTTGCGGTTAAAAGAAGTCCAATCATTCATTCAAGAGAGAATTTAATATTTCGTGCACATACAAATTTTTAACATAATATTACCAATGAGTGCTATCGTTCTATTATTAGTTGCTTAAACTTTGGTGAGTTATGGCCCAAATTCCAGTGGGTATTAATGCTGATGGCCAGCAAGCGCTGTTAGACTTAATGATGGCTAATCGCCACGGTCTTGTGGCGGGCGCAACAGGCACTGGAAAAACAGTAACCTTACAATGTATCGCAGAGCAATTTTCCCAAGCAGGTGTTTGTGTATTTACTGCGGATGTTAAGGGCGATCTTGCTGGAATAGCGCTTGCCTCAAGTGCTAATCCAAAACTAAATCAACGCATTTTAGATCTAAACATACAAAATTATACCCCTATGGGTAATCCCGTCGTGTTTTGGGATATCTTTGGCAAAAATGGACACCCTTTAAGAACCACTATCAGTGAAATGGGTCCCTTGTTACTTGCTCGCTTGCTGAATTTAAATGATACCCAACAAGGTATATTAAATGCGGCATTTAGCATTGCCGATGATCAAGGACTCTTGTTGCTTGATATCAAGGATTTAAGAGCTTTGTTAGATTGGATGAGCACTAATGCAGCAGATTTAAAAGCAAAATATGGCAATATGACCTCATCTTCTTTGGGCGCCATACAACGTAACTTGTTAACACTCAATGATGCAGGGGGTGAACAGTTTTTCGGTGAGCCAGCCTTTAATATTGATAATTTATTTCAAAAAGATCAATCTGGCAAAGGGATGATTAATATTTTAGATGCTACAAAATTAGTTAATGATGCCAGATTGTATAGCACTTTTTTACTCTGGTTACTTTCAGAGCTATTTGAACACTTGCCTGAGGTAGGTGATTCAGATAAGCCAAAATTGGTGTTCTTTTTTGATGAGGCACATTTGTTTTTTAATAGTGCTCCAAAAGCACTGATTGAAAAAATTGAACAATTGGTGCGCTTGATTCGCTCAAAAGGAGTTGGTGTTTATTTTGTAACACAAACACCTATGGATGTACCAGACACCATTTTAAGTCAATTAGGAAATCGGGTGCAACATGCGCTTCGTGCTTTTACGCCTAAAGATCAAAAAGCAGTCAAAGTTGCAGCGCAAACTTTTCGTGCTAACCCCAAACTTGACACCCAAACCTTGATCACTGAACTTGGGGTTGGAGAAGCGCTGGTCTCATTTTTAGATAACGCAGGCACGCCTATGATAGTGGATAAGATCAAAGTATATCCACCAAGCTCAAGAATTGGGCCACTTTCTTCACAAGAGCATTTACAAATTGTGAATAGCTCACCATTTAAAGGTGTTTATGAAACCATGTTAGACAGAGAATCTGCCTATGAAATGATTAATAAAAAAATGGAAGCACAAAAATCACCTAAAGAAGATTATAACATGCCAAAAGTGCCAGAATATAAGCCCCCCAAGGAAGAAAAAATTAAAAGACCACCTGGAAGGCCAAGAGATACCGTTGCGCAGGTCATGTTAAAATCAACTGCCCGCACTTTAGGATCATCGCTTGGCCGTCAAATTGTACGTGGCTTGTTGGGATCTATTTTTAAAGGCCGCTAGTGACTCACAATACCTTCAAATTTTACTTTTGATAAGAGTTTTGCTAAATAACCATTTTTTCAAAACTGACACAATCAGATTTGCGTTGATAATAGTTAACAGTGCGCCACTAAGAATAATCGCAACACCAATTAATTTTTGCATATTCAGGACTTCATCAAGCAATAGCACGCCAAATATCACAACAAAAATCGGCTCAGTTACTGATAAAATAGATCCCTTTTCTGCGCTGATGCGTTTGATTGCTTCAAGAAATAATAGCATGGGAATTGCTGTTGTGAAGAGCCCAAAGGCAAGTACGATAGACCATTGTTCTATATTTACAGGTACCATAAAGCTGTTATCTGCTATTGCAAATATCAAGCAGGCAGCAGCGCATCCTAATGAAACCATCAATGTTGAACCTAGGGTTGATATTTGTATGTTTTTGCTGCAAACCACATATGCTGCATAACTCATGCTAGATAAAACGGTAATGCCAATGCCTAAAAGATCAACTTTAAGCTCGCTCATATCAACTAATTGTAATAACCCAACAATGATAATGGTAATGGCGGCATAATACGTTTTTGAGATCTTATTTTTAAATATCAGCCAGTTTATCAGCATCACAAACACAGGGTAGATAAAGAATATGACCATAGAAGGGCCTGTGCCAATATAGCGACTGCCAATATAATAAAGGCCCGCTGCACTACTATAGAATATGCCGCCAAATATAAAGATCTTAAAAAGTACTTTTGCGCTATCATTCAGCCGTTTAGACTGTTTTAATATGAAAATTAATACAAACACGCTACTAATAAAAAAGCGCCAAAACTGCATATTGGCTATGGTGTGATTAGCATCCATCAGTTTAATGCCGAAATATCCTACTAAACCATATAATAGGCCTGATCCGATTGCTAATAATGAACCACTTTGTTCACTACTAAATGATTTCATTTTAAGCCTCAATTCTTGAGTAATTTAAAAATAATAATGCGTTGAGTATTTCGATTAAGATACTATTGGCGGGTGAAGGACGGTGTGTAAGACATTTTCGTTACGCATAGAAAATTGAAATTACCCAATGTTAGGTATAATGTCAAGCGCTTTAGGCTAAAAGTAAGCTATAGCCTGATAGCGCCGAAATATAAACTACTAAAATCACCGGGGACTGTTAATAAAGCGTTTTTTAGCTGTAGTTACTCCTGAAGAAATATTATCAGCTAATAAAATTGATAATTAAACTATGATTTAACCTTGAGAATGAGTTCAGTAAGTAAATTCAAGGGGTAAAACAATGAAACTACAGCTATTTGTTGGAACGTTTTTATCCATCGGTATTGCAAGCGTGGCATTGGCTCATAATGATAAAGATGATAACTACTGCAACAAAGGTCAGGGTGATTCTATTGTCGGTCAGTATATTGGTTCCCACCCGGACGGGACAACGCCAACACATCTTATTATAAACGAGGGTGGAACCGCCGTTTATTCTGACATTAACTTTATTGGCTCAGGAGCACCATGGACCGGAGTCCCGGATGTGCCTTACGGTAGAGTGGCAACAGGAGGTGATATCACTTGGAAAAAGGTAGGGAAAAATAAGTATAATGTGGTGTTAACCACCATTGCTGGCACATCAACACCAATTGGTGATCCTGGGAGTGCAACGAACGGTCAATTTCCAGCTGTTGGATTTTATAGGATATATGGTCCTGGCACGATGAGCTTTAAAAATGAAAATTCATGCAAAGAGTTAGATATCGATCTAAAGCTTTGCACATTTGAAATTACCGATTTAGTATTACAATCTCCCGGTGTCTGTGCAAACGTTCAACTCAAAATGTTCAAAGTTAAAGGGCCTTAACGGTAGGCACAGTTTTATTCGTTCAAAAGGCTCACATAAAGATGTGTGAGCCGTCTTTTCATTTCGCAGATATTTCATTACTCAATCCAATAACAAAGAAAGAAAGCAAGCTTGCTAATGATTTGTTTTATTGGTTATTCTTTATTTAAAGGGAATAACATATAAAATACAATGAATTCAATAGGTTGCTTTAAAACCGCTCATATTTAGATGGTGCTTGAGCTGTTTCGCATGAAATAAATGTGTTATATTATTTCATATGAAATATTTAAAAGGGTGCTTACAATGCAAGTCAATGAAAAAAGTGTAACTGCAACAAAAGTGCTTAATAAAGCAGTGAAGAATGCCGCGCTTTACTTGAACCTGACTCAAGTTGAATTAAGTAAAATCGTGGGCTCTAGCACCCCCCAACTGAGCAGATTGTTTAACAATGACACAATTTGTATTAAAGAAAACTCCAAAGAGTGGGAATGTGCTGTATTATTCATTCGTGTTTTTAGAAGTTTAGAATCCATTATTGGAGAAGATCCTAAGCAACTCAAAGAATGGCTATACAGCTTCAATCATTATTTTGGTGAGGCCCCGATTGAAAAATTAAAAACAATACAAGGATTAACAGAAGTTGTTCAATACTTAGATGCTATGCGTGGTCGGGGCTAAGATGGACATATGGGATAAAGTTAATGCTAAGCAATATATTCAAAACATTAACTTACAAGCTTGGCGTGTTGTTGAAGATCAATCGCGCTCTACGACAAGAAAGCTGGTTGATACAGCGGCGGAACATGATATTTTAGAAGAGATCATTGAAAAAAATAAACCAAAAGTTGTTTTTTATCAGGATGAGCAATATTTTAAAGGATTACATTACTTGCTTTTTACACCTTTTCGATATCCTCCTTTAAAGCATGGCTCTCGGTTTGGAACAAGGCAAGAGCGGAGTTTATTATATGCCTCTGTAAACCTGACAGCAGCCTTAAGTGAAGTAGCCTTCTATAAACTATTATTTTTAAACGCCAGTGAGGGTGAAATTAGTGGAAATACGACAACTTATACTGCTTTTAGGTTAAATATCGTCAGTGATAAGTATGTAGATTTGTGTGCATTTCCATTTGAAACTTATACAGATAAAATTTCTTCAAAAACAGATTATGAAACCGCTCAAAAGCTAGGGTCGGCTATGAGAGAAAATAAGATAGCCTGTTTTAAATACCGATCAGCAAGAGATCCGCTAGGTGGTGACAATTTAGGCATTTTCTCCCCAAAATGTTTGATAAATAATAAAAGA
>JBFXKR010000153.1:0-5255 GCA_050173595.1 Candidatus Berkiella sp. | reverse complement strand
GCCCCCTTAGCCTTTAAATAATGTAAAGTATGCCCCCAACCACACACAAAATATAATACATTACATACCTCTAAAGATTTACCCAATAAATTTGATATTGTTTGTTACAATTTCTCTCGATGAATATCATTATATTCTTTATCTCTTTCCTGAACTTCCAAGGACGAGTTGTTCAATTGTGGATATGAGGTAGAATAAAATTCATCTGCATAATATTTTGCAATTTCATCTTGTGATGGTGTGGGATGTACCTGATAAAACCCATATTCCAAATTTTTTTTAATCGTAAACCTTTCAGCAAGCATTTGACACCTCTCTATCTTTTATGCTCATTATATATTCTCTAGTTTTATGGGGGCCTAGATTAGCTAAAACATCAATTATTGAAAGATATTCATGAAATTCGTTAGTTTTTCGTTGAAGATATGGATTTGAGCAAAAATTGCTTAATATCAACTTTATGCTTGAAAAATCTTCAAATTTATCTTCCTCTAAATAGTCTTTTGCTCCCGCAGGTGATAGGTATTCTTCGCAATTCAAATAATCACATATACTTTTGATTCTATTTGATCTATGCCCACCGATTGACATTTCACTTGATACTTTAAAGTTGGATTCCAGTTCTAATATTTTACAAACATAATAAATAATTTTAACATTCAGATCTGATAATATTTTTAGGGAATTGTCTTCAATAATTTCAAGAATTGGATTCAAGCAATCAAAATATGGATGTTGGCTATAGTTTTGCTTAATCGTATTGACATGTTGCTTGCGCCAACTCTTGCTGTCATCAATCACCGATAAATTAATTTTCTGGCCTAAATATTCTCTTATTACGGGAACAGTAATCCAAGAGGGAATCCCATTTATTAGAACTCTGTTTCTGTTATGCCATGTTCCTTTTTGAAACTGAGCATCATCTAAAAATACAAAATAATCTACCTGTGAAATTAAATAAAAGTATCCGGCCCAAGGTAAGTAAGTTGGTTGCATAATAGCGCATTTCATTTGAGCACTTCCTTAGATTGCCATTCATGCTTTAAAATGGACCATCTACCTTGGCTTATAAATTTCTCATTCTTATAAATACTTTCTCTTTCCATTCCTTCAAATACAAAGCCAAGTTTTTCATATAGTTTTATTGCACGTAAATTAGTAGGGTAACAATGCATCCAAACTCGATGAATGTCTTTCTCAGTAAAAGCGTAGTTAAGCATTAAATTTAACGCTTGGCCTCCAATACCCTTTCCAATGTGGGTTGTAGCTCCTATATAAATCTGAAAATAGGCAGATTTATGTCTGGCATTTTCGAATAAAAATAAATTCCCAATGTATTTTTCAGAATAAATCGCCCATTTAATTACTTCTTTGTTGTTATCAAGCCAGTTCTTATGTGAATCGACACTAATATTATTTACCAAGCCGAAATTTTCTTTAATCAGCGGAAGGCTTAACCATTCAACCGTTTTTTCAATATGGTTATTGTTATATGGCCTTAATGATATATAGTCATTTTCTAATAGTTGGGTCATTTAATGCTCCAGGAGAAAGTCGGCTACTCTATTTGCTCCAAGAGCATCAATTATTTTATAATTATGAGATGCTACTTCTGCAAGTAGATCTGCTTGTTGTAATATTTTTGTTAATGAATCAATAATTTCATGATCTTGTAATTTTTCTACCTCACCCAAATAAAAACAAAAGCCTTTTTCATCTAGTTTCTTTAATATTTCAATTTGATTCGGGCTGGTTGCAAAATATATTCCAGGAAGTCCCATAGCTGCACGTTCCCAAGTTGCCATCCCTGGTGCACCTATTGCTATATTACAACCTAGCATTGTTTCAGCCATATTTGAGACATCGCGATATAGTTCAACCTTATCTTCATACTGCGTAGAGAGCGTATTTATCCTTGCATCTTGTGAAGAGCCCATGACTATGCGTAGTCTTAATTTTGGTATGTTTTCTAAAATTACTTTAGCAAAGCGATAGCAATTAGAATTTATGTCTGTAGCCCCCCAAAAAAAATGGGCCAACGGGTTATTATATTCCGATTTTAAGGAAACAACGGGTTTTAGTTCAGCAAACTCAGCCCTTAATAAAACATATTTTTCACCTGACAGGATAGTCGCTGTATTATTTATTTTTTGGTTATAGATATGCGACGAGATGCCAAAGGTTTGGTTTAACAAACATGTACAATAGTGATTGCTTTTAGCCAGATCATCAATAACAAAAATTTTTTTCCCATTTTCAAATATTGGTTTTTGCCATGCTTCGTCTAATAAATAATTATCTACAATTATCCAATCATAACAAACAGCAGACTTATTAATAATTTCAATGGTTTGCAAACAATCATCCTGCGGATTATTAATCGCATTATTATTTAAAATATGTACGTGAATTTTTTTTTCACTAATTTTAGCAAGCACGTTTCCTGGGAGATCTTGTGACACAAATTCAACTTGAGCCCCTTTCCTTTTATGGCTTTCAGCAAGCGTTAGACACCGCATAGCATGTCCATGCCCAATCTCGTTAGAAGCATCTACCCTTATTAAAAATCGCTTTTTTACCATGCTGTCCAACCACCATCGACAGGGATATTAACACCCGTCATATAAGATGAAGCGCTACTTGCTAACAAGAGAAGAGGTCCTCTTAATTCATAGGGCTGGCCTATTCTGTTCATTGGCGTTTTTTCTATTAATCGATTCCTAAAATCAGTCAAATCATTTATTGATTTTTCATTTGGAAAAGGCCCTGGGCTTATCGCATTAACTCTTATTCTGTCTTTAGCTAAATGACATGCCATATATTTTGTGAGCTGAATCATTCCTGCTTTAGCGGCACCATAATGCGGTGGATTATTCATTTTGGACTCACCATAAATTCTCGGGTCGGGACTAACCGTTCCGTACATTGAGGCAATATTGATAATGGAGGCGTCACTATTTACATTTATTGCGTTTTTGAGCAAGGGAATGGCATGTTTAATAATATCAAAAACAGCAACCACGTTAATATTATAATCACGTAAAAAATCTTCTTTATTTGAATCCTGAAATTCGCAAGCTCGTCCTGAATGTGCGTTATTCACTATAATATCTAAGCGTTTAAAATGCTTCTCTATAACTTCTAACATATCAATCATTGATTGATTGTTTGTTATATCTGTGCCAATTACAGTAGATTCAATTTTCAATGATTTCAGATTTTCTTGAACTTCCGTTAACCGTTGTACGTTCCGGCCACACAAAACAACATGAGCCCCAGCCATACCTAGCACTTCTGCCATTGCCCCCCCTAAATGACCCGCAGCACCAGTAAGAAGGGCTATTTTATTTCGTAAAGTAAATAGACTGTATAAATACTCATTAACATTACTATTTTCTTTATGATTAGAATTTGTAGTCACGTTTCACCATAACCCTGGGTTTAGTAAAGTTTCTTCACAATGAGGGATCTTATCTCTCACATACTTGCACTCTTCAGTGCTTAGAATTGGCTCATGAAATAATGAAACATTCTCTTGCAAATGATTAACGTTTAAACAACCAATCACAAGACTATCAATCCACGGTTGTGCTCTAACATATGAGATACATAGATCCGCTATATTTTTTCTATTCAATTTTATTACCAATTCAGCTAATGAATGATGTACAGTTTTAGCTTCTTGTTTAAATTTATCTGGCCATTGGGATGGCTCGCTGATTAGTAATCCTTGAAGAAAAACGCTTCTGGCAAATATAGTCACATCTTGCCTCATAAATAGTAAATCCTGTAAGTTTTTTTCTTGCCACCGCCAGTCAATTAGGTTAAATGGTAACTGGATATATTTTATATTTTTATCTTTTAGTGCTATTGCCGCTTCCTCGACCGTACTTATAGATATCCCAATGTTCTTAATAACACCTTGGTCTCTTAAATTTAAAAGTTCGTTCCATATTGCTAAATCTTCATATTGCCAAAAGCGATGTATCATCAGCACATCTATCTCTTTAACCTTTAGTTCGTAACACGATTGATATATACTTGCTCTAACAAAGTTTATAGCGTTGTGCTTATTTGAATTTTTCTCAAAATCAGGAGATAATTTGGTTATAATCGTTACCTGATTTTTTAAACCAAATGCTTTGCCTAATCTATTTTCAGCCATACCATAACCGCGAGCACAATCAAATGATTTTACGCCAAGCTCCCTTGCATTACTTACTAACACCAAAGCTTCTTTTTCAGACATCATATCTGACTTATTTGTTATGCCATAACGTGTTCCTATTTGCACCGTCCCTAAAGTTAGCTCAGAAATAGGTAATGCTTGATTTTTTTTAATCGTATTAAATGAAGGCTTTTTACTAATATTCGCTAATTCATCACATAGTTTTCGCCAACTTACATTAATAGGATCCTGAATATTTTTAAAGATATCCATAAGCAAAATATGATCATCTATCGTATCTAAGGTAGCTCTTGTAAAAGACAAATCATAACTGTGCTTATAGTAGTAAATATTGTCCTTGGCATTAGTTCTCATCCAAGGTGTAACATGCTCTCGTTCATACGCTGTATGTGAATAAGTATTTGCTTCCTTTAGCAGCCCAAAAGTGAAGATTTCACAACCCAAACCGTAAGGAAGCCCATTGGCCATAGAATCTGTTCTGCAGTAATTGAATTTATTCGTTACTGCAAAATCAATTAGCTCATTAATAAATTCCCCATCCGGAAAAACATTATCTGCAGTTAAACGAACAATGTAATCATCATTTTGCAGATTATTAGATGCTTGCACATATCTATCTAATACATCTTCAAGCGAACCTCGAATACAGGTAATATTGTTAGATTGTAATAACTCAACTAAGTTATCATCGCTGCAATCATTGGAGGTAGCAACAACTACATCTGCCCCCTGATTCATGGCTCTTTTGGCACATAAAATTACTGCTGGGATACCTTTGAGCGGCAAAAATGCCTTTGCAGGTAATCGCGAAGAGGTTGTGCGGCATTGAATAATAACTCTAGTTCTACCCATTTTAATTCAATATCTCGTAAAGGCTATTAATCACATAATCTTGTTCTTGATCTGTTAGTCCAAAATGGATAGGTAGGGAAATTGCTTTTTCATAGTAGGATAAAGCAGCAGGAAAATCATCCACTTTAAATCCCAGATTTTGATAATAAGGTTGGATGTGTATTGGGATGTAGTGTACATTCACTCCTATACCCTTTACATGTAGCTCATCAAA
>JBFXKR010000152.1:0-5269 GCA_050173595.1 Candidatus Berkiella sp. | reverse complement strand
AACGGCGCCAAGAAACTGGTTGAGATTATTCCTATTGCTGTCAATGAAGTAGGCGGACCAACCATACTTGCAACTTTCACTGTGATAGCGGCGCTCATGCCCATGGCATTTGTTACAGGGTTAATGGGCCCCTATATGAGTCCAATTCCAATTAATGCCTCTATCGGTATGCTCATCTCTTTAGCGGTAGCTTTAAGCTTTACGCCTTGGTTATCAAGAAAGATGTTTTCATTTCATGCTCAAAAAACACATAGTCAAACTGATCGCATCCATGAAAAACTGCAACCTCTTTTTCATAGGATAATGACGCCTTTTTTAGGCAAACACAATCGTAAACATCGCTATTGGCTCGCAGGCGGTATCATAGCGCTTATTATATTTGCAATATCTTTAGTCATCTTTAAAATTGTTATTTTAAAAATGCTACCATTTGATAATAAAAGCGAGTTTCAAGTGGTGGTCGATTTACCAGAAGGAACACCCGTTGAGCAAACAAACGCAACCCTCAAAGCACTTGCGGATTATCTGATTACCTTGCCGGAGGTTGCTGATCTACAAGCCTATGCTGGCAGCGCCTCTCCCATTGGTTTTAACGGTCTTGTACGACAATATTATCTGCGTCAAGATCAAAATCTTGGTGATATTCAAGTTAATTTAATTGATAAACATAAACGCAAAAGATCAAGCCATGTTATTGCCGCTTCAACCAGAGCGAAATTGAATGAAATTGCACAACATTATCACGCCAAAATAAAAGTTGTTGAAGTTCCACCTGGGCCCCCTGTTTTAGCGCCCTTAATGGCAGAAGTATATGGACCAGACTATGCAGGACAAATTCAAAAAGCAAAATCAATAGAAAAAGAATTTGAACTAACGAAGGGTGTCGTCGACATTGACACCTCTATTGAAACAAATGCACCTCGCCTCATCATCAGTGTAGACAGGCAAAAAGCTGCGCTATTAGGGGTGACTCAAGAAGAAATTGCATCCACAATTGCAGGTGCCTTAGAAGGCTTGGATGCTACCTTTTTGCATACCGGTCATGCTAAATACCCCATTCCTGTGCGCATCGACTTAACAGATGCCAATAAGGCCGATATAAAAAGCATCTTGGCACTTAAAGTGAACAATGTATCAGGCAAAGCTGTACCCATATCAGAAATGGTAACCATTAAAAATGCACACTGGGAAAAGAGTGTTCACCATAAAGATTTACTACCCGTGGTTTATGTCACTGGCGACATGGCTGGCGAAATTGATAGTCCCTTATATGGCATGATTAAATTAATGAGCAAAGTAAGCACAGATATTTCTCAATTCTTTCGACAGCAACCCGACAGCACCTATAACTACAGCATCAAATGGGATGGCGAATGGCAAATCACCTATGAAACATTTCGTGACATGGGGATAGCTTATTCTGTTGGATTGATATTAATTTACCTACTCGTTGTTATGCAATTTCGCTCATATACTATTCCACTCATTATTATGGCGCCTATACCTTTAACCATTATTGGGATCTTGCCTGGCCATGCACTTTTAGGTGCTCAATTTACGACAACTTCAATGATTGGGATGATTGCATTAGCTGGGATCATCGTACGAAATTCTATTTTGCTCGTGGATTTTATTAGTAAATCACTGCAAGATGGTATGTTGCTAGAAAATGCAGTCATTCAAGCCTCTGTTGTGAGGGCCAAACCGATTATTTTAACCGGTTTGGCCGCCATGCTGGGCGCCTTTTTTATTTTAGATGATCCCATATTTAATGGTCTTGCGGTTAGTCTGATTTTTGGGATCTTAGTATCAACCTTACTCACTTTGGTTGTTATCCCAATCATGTATTACTGCTTGCTTGAAAGAAAAGACTAATGTTCAATACTTATTTCAATCCAGCTTTATGCTTTTTAGGCTGTGGATTCCATTTAGCGCTCACGCTATTAGCATCGGTTAATATACAGCCTTTAAATTGAATAACTTCTTTTTTATCATAAGCAAATTGAGATTCGCTTGATTTATCAGGATAAAACTTATCAAGGGCACCTGCTAAGTTAAGCGGCAGTACATGATAGGTGTTTAAGTCGATTTTTGTCTTTAATCCCATTAAATGTTTGTTGCCAACGATATACACAGCATCCTTAGCTAATTTGTTTATTTCATCGGCCATGACACGTTCTCTTTGTATATCTGATCCATGCTCCCGGTTAGGAAACAAATCAACGGCATGTAAATTGAACTTTAGGTGGTGTTTCGCAAAATGATCAATTGGCACTAAGTATTCTGTTACATCATCAGCTTCAACACAAAGATGATTCATCCCAAGTGAAGATAATATTGCTAAAATAATCTCCTGTATTTGCTGAATTTTAAAAACGCCATGTAACTCACCTAGTAACACGAGTAGTTTTTTGTTTAAAGATTTAGCGCGATGAAATTCTTTTGTTAAAATTCCAGTCAATTGAGATCTTATTACTGATTTTTCAGATTGAGATAACCCAATTTTTTTTCTAAGATATCGCGAAATACGATTATGTTTATTGTTTCTTTTAGCAATTTCAACAACATTGCGCTGTTGAATATCGCTCCACGTGGTATCAGCACCCAATTTAAGTAACAGCCTGAGCGCTGATTTTTTCCCAGATCTTGCTGCATGAAAAATCGGTGTCCAGCCTCTTTTATCTATCCATTCTAGCTCTTGGGGATGCGAATTAATTCTGTTACGCAATGCATTGATCTTGCCATATTTAGCAAGAAAATGGATTAAGCTCATTACTTATGCCTTTCGCCAGGTGGTTCCCTGTGGGGTGTCTTCCAATACAACGCCCATTTGAGTAAGTTGCTGGCGAATTTCATCCGCTTTTTGCCAATTCTTGCTTTCTCTTGCTTGTAGACGCGCAGCTATCAGTTGCTCAATTTCATCTTGTGCATCAACTTTACCCTGTAGATAGGCTTGAGGATCAGACTCTAAAATCCCTAACATGCCCCCTAGCTCTTTTAACATAGCCGCTAAAGATCCCAAATCAGGATCAGCCGTATCACGTGCAGTATTGACAGCCGTTGCCAGTTCAAATAGCGCGGCCATAGCAATAGGCGTGTTAAAATCATCATTCATTGCATGGACAAATCGCGCTTTAAACTCATTTGCACGCACTGATGCTGCTTGATTTTCTACGTTAATGCCACGCAATGCAGTATAAAGCCGCTCTAAAGCTTGTTTTGCTTGTTCTAATAGTTCTTTAGCATAATTCACAGGGCTTCTATAATGACTTGCTAACAAAAAATAACGTATCACTTGTGCATCATATTGTGCCAACACTTCTCTGATGGTGAAAAAATTATTCAATGATTTGGACATTTTTTCTTTATCAACTTGCACAAAACCAACATGCATCCAAGTATTTACAAATTGCACCCCTGTAGCACACTCTGATTGCGCTCTTTCATTCTCATGGTGCGGAAATACTAAATCAGAACCCCCACCATGGATATCAAAAGTATTACCAAGACAAGTCGTTGACATGGCCGAGCATTCAATATGCCAGCCCGGTCTTCCTTCACCCCAAGGCGATTGCCAATGCGGTTCATGTGGTTTAGCCATTTTCCATAATACAAAATCAGCAGTTGCGTGTTTTTGGGTAACCACCTCAACACGAGCCCCTGCTTGTAATTGTTCCAAATCCTTTTTTGCTAATTCACCATATTTTGGATATTTGGCAACTTCAAAATAAACATCACCATTATCACCAACATAGGCAACGCCATTGTTTTGCAGCTGTTGCACCATCTTGATAATGCCCGGAATATATTCAGTCGCTCGGGGCTCTTCATCTGGTGCTAACACATTTAATGCTGCAACATCTTCATTCATCGCCTGTATAAAACGTGCTGTTAAGGTTTGAATTGTTTCGTTATTTTCCTGTGCCCGCTTGATGATTTTGTCATCAATATCTGTGATATTACGAACATAATGCACTTTCCAACCGGTTGCACGCAAAAATCGAACGATCACATCAAATGCAACAAAAACACGGGCATGACCAATATGACAAAAATCATAAACCGTGATACCACAAACGTACAATGAGATTTCACCTGATTTGATAGGCTTAAAATTTTCTTTTTTGCCAGTAAAAGTATTATAGATTTGCAACATGTTATTTACTTATGAGTTTTGCTTTTACTAATTCAACACGCTTCAACAGACTTTGCTTACCCATTAATGTAAAGATATTGGCAAGCTCTGGCCCATAGCTTCTACCTGTGATAGCACATCGCAAAGGTAAAAATAAGGCTTTACCTTTTTGACCTGTTAGTGTTGTTAAGGCTTTAACCACATTAGCATAATCATCACCTTCTTTTTCAATCGCACTTTGTAAATTGTCGAGAATATGTTTTCCAGCATCTGTGTTCAAATTAGTGATTGCATCATCGTCCCAAATACACTCATCAGTGAGCAGCTGTTTTGCCCATTCATGTGCATCTTCTGGTAAAACAATATTTTGTTTAATGGTCTGTGTGAAATGAGCAGCTTTATCATTTGAAACCAGGGGCGATACAAAAGGCGCAATCCATTTAGTGATTTCATCTTCGGTTTTAATAAGCACCGTTTCTTTTTGCCAATGTTTTAGCTGAGCTAAGTCAAACCGTGCTGGTGAGCGACCAATATGCGAAACATTAAATTGCTCACCCAACTCATTGAGTGTTAACAATTTTTCATTTTCAAAATGATGCCCAAGCCTTGCTAAATAATTGTTCACTGCTTGTGGAAAATATCCTTGCTCACGCAGCGCTTCTATGGATTGGCTACCATTTCGTTTAGATAAAGGTTTACCATCAAACCCTAAGATAAGTGGCATGTGTCCATAAGCAGGCATCGGTAAATTCAGTGCTTTAAGGACCAATAATTGTCTTGGCGTATTGGTTAAATGATCTTCGCCTCGCATCACATGGGTTACTTGCATTAGCGCATCATCTACTGCATTACAAAACATAAATGAAGCAGATCCGTCTGCTTTTTCAATAATAAAATCACCTATATCATTGGTCGCAAAATTTCTTGGGCCTTGAATGAAATCATCAAACTGAACCATTTCATTATCAGGTATCCTAAATCGCAAAGCAGGTTTAATACCTGTAGCGCGTTTGTGGGCTATCTGCTCAGGCGTAAGATGGCGACATGTACCTGGGTAGCGTGGCGCAATACCAGAATGACGTTGCGTTTTGCGTGTGATTGCTAATTCCATTTCGGTAGAGAAGGAGCTATTAG
>JBFXKR010000151.1:0-5278 GCA_050173595.1 Candidatus Berkiella sp. | reverse complement strand
ATAGCCTAAACCATTGGCTGCTTTGTCATGAACAGCTTTCATATAAGCATCTAAACTTTGCCCAGGGATTTCACTAAGTGCTTCATTGATATCACTTGATGTAATCCCATTTTGTGCCAATATAGTCATTAATGATGAATTTTGTTTAATCGCATTTAAAATATCATAACAATTTTTAGCGGAATGAAATTCAATTCTTTCTTCATAATCGGCATACGCATCTGCACTTGTAAACTCTAAAGGATTTCTCCTTGAGGCCCAAAGGGGATTGGCGGCATTACACATTTCAAATAATAAATATAATAATTGAGTGCTTGCACTCGCATTAGCGCTAATACGGATGGTTCTTGATGATTGATCCCAATGTGCATGTGAGCTTAATAATGTGTTGGCGGGGACAACAGTTACAGTAATGGCACCGTTTTTAAGCGCATCAGAGTATGTTTTTTTGGCAAGAGGAATGTGCAAACTGATAAGATCAAGCATCGCTTTTGCTTTAGTTTGAAAAGTGGCAGAAACATTGCTGTCAAACGAAAGTGAGTTAATCATAAATACCCCTAAACAACTGTTTTTTCAAATTAGTCAAAATGGTGTGATGCGAATAGAGGGGGAGACAACCCAAGTTTTAAAACTTGGTTTCTAACAGGTTTCATGAAGCAAATAATGAAATCAATAAAGCTTCTCATGTGATAGCCTTTTATAAGTTGTAATTCAGTTTCCATCCCCCTTATCCTGTACATCCGTTTTCTGAATTACGATGCTTCATTTAAATTATCATAAATAAGCATGTCAAATAAATAGCTTATTTTCTGCTTATCGACGTTATCATCTCTTTCATCAGAAACTTAAGTTTTAAGCTGCTAATGGCTGCTTTATTAACTTGAGCTAAAAAACCATTGGTAAAAACCACAGCTTTACCTTACCTATGCGGGTATTTTTTTAAATATTTTATGATTATGGCCTTGATTTGGTACTCAAAATAAGCGCTTGCGACGATATAGATTAAGAAGGGGTGGCTTTTCTCGCTGTTTTTAATAAATGCGTTAATACTGAAAAAATATACGATAAATATGCAAAAATCATTATTCATTAATATCTGGTTGCCTACTCAATGAGTACGGCTCTTTATATTGCATTAGCGATAGGTTTTGTTTTTCTGAATGGCTTTTTTGTGGCTGCAGAGTTTTCGATAGTTAAAATTCGTCATACCCGTGTTAAAACATTGGAAATGACGGCCGGTACTAAAGGGCGTATTTTAGCCAAAATTCACCAACAATTAGATGCTTATCTATCCGCTTGCCAGCTTGGTATCACACTGGCTTCACTTGGTTTAGGCTGGGTAGGTGAGCCCGCTTTTGCAACATTATTAATGCCATTATTTGAATTGTTAAATATTCAATCTAAACAGACAATCGTCTTTATATCCTTTATGGTGGCTTTTGGGATAATTTCATACCTACACATTGTGTTGGGTGAGTTGATGCCCAAATCACTGGCGATTCGTCAGACGCAAAGGCTGTCTTTATGGACGGCTGTTCCTTTATATGCGTTTTATTGGTTAATGTATCCTGCTATTTGGATATTAAATGCAAGCTCAAATTTTTTTCTCAAAGTATTTAGACTAGATAAAGTACATAAAGATGCACTTTCTTATACCACAGAAGAAATCAAATTAATTCTCAAAACAAGCCGACGTTATGGTGAATTTGATAAGCCTGAGTTTGATTTGCTTAGCAAAAGTCTTATATTTACTGATCTAGAAATTTCGGACGTGATAAGGCCAATTTCTGAATTGATTCTGTTGAATGTGGATAGCCCAATTGACGAAAGTATTAAGAAAATATCTGAGCAACGATATACGCGATATCCTGTCTATAAGTCCTCACCTAAAAATGTCATTGGTATTTTGCATATTAAAGATCTGTTTTTCGCTATGCAAGATGGGCATAAGGTGCAAAGTCTTAAGCCACTGATACGACCTATCCTGAAAGTGAAAGATAATGATAATTTATTAAAAGTATTTCATAAATTTCGTCAAGGAAAACCTCACTTCGCCTTGGTATATTCTTTTGCTCATCCTGTTGGCTTTGTTACTTTAGATGACGTACTTCAAGAGTTAATCGGCGAAATTAAAGATGAATTTCATATCACACAAGAAGATTGGATCATGTCTGGTGATGGTGGTTTTATTATCAAAGGGGGTGCCCCGATTTATACTTTAGAAACTTTACTAGGTATAGACTTGGATGTTAAAGCCAACACAATCAGCGGATTGATTTTCGAAACGTTAGAAACCTTCCCCAAAGAAGGGGATACAATTGAGTTTGAAAAATTCACCTTATTTATTAAAAAAATCCGGGGTGCGCGCATATTACAAGTTGCGGTCTATCCACAAACAAAAAAGACTTAACCCATATGAGCTATTGGCGTGTAGCTGCACAGTTTTAAATATAAGGTAGTAAGCCTTATTGTAATTCATTGATTTTTATAGAAATATCATGTAAAAAGCGACGAGCTGCGCTAGAATGCAGACAACTAACATATGTCGTGGCGTCATAATAACTTATAATGGTTCCAGTGTTTAGATAATCTATTGGGGTAAATTTTTATGTTGGAATCAGCTATTTCTGGCGCAGGTACACTTTTAACAGGTTTAGGAGCGGCAAGTTCAAATTGGTGGCAACAAACTGCTTGTTCTTATTCGTTTGTTCAAGATTACATTGGTTATTGCCCTTCAATTTGCGATAGCATGCCTTATGGGTTAGTTGGAATTTGTGAATCAGCCCTGCCTTATGTGCAAATGATCGGCGCAGATAATTTAGTGATTGGCACTATTGCCACAGTGGGTACCGCTGCTAGTGCTTTTGCTGTTTACCAAAGCTACCAAAACGCTGATAAAGTCACTGTTTCTCAAGAAGTTTTGGGTGAATTTACAAAACAATTAGCTGAGCTTAGTGAAAAGATTGAAGCACTCCATCGTAAAATCGATTCATTAACGCCTGAAGAAGTAGACCAAGAAGTCGATTTAATTAAACGCGCACGCAATGCTTTAAAAGGATATATGAAAGAAAAAGGCGTTAGCGATATTTTCTACGGTGATAAAATCCGTGAAATGGGTATTGAGTTGTTAGAAAAGCGCGCTAAAAGTGAACCGCTTTTTAAAGATCACGCTGTGATTGCAGATACGGAACAAAAAAGACTTGATAAAACCCTTGCTGCTAAAGAAGCACAATCTGCCAGACGTTCTGCAACCCCTGCTTTTGATGCGCATAAACAACAGCAAAGCGATGTTCCACAAGTAACCGTCGTTGTAGGAAATGAGGCTTTATTTGAACAGATTAAAGGATTTGACAATAAAAAATTAAAATCTGTTGCATAAGTTTCTCATTATCGTTTGAAGCAAGTGTTTGCACTTGCTTCAAAGGCGTATATTTTCTGATCTCACATTCACTTCATTTATGTCCAGACTTGCTGGTTTTGTATAAAAAAATTCCAAATCCTTTAGTAAAGATCTGACTGATCCGAAACTGATACTATAGAATCTATTGAAGAGCCTATGATATGAAAAATTGGCCTCTTATTGTCATTGGCTTAGTCTCATTCTCATTCTGTCCTCACCTGGTCGCAGCAATAACGCCAGAGTTTTGGGAAATTTCAAGCAGCCATGTTGTTAATATGTATGATAGTAATCATCTTCATGCCAAAGTTGTGGATGTTATTTCTACCAAGGCTCAGAAACTTAGAAATTTAGGATGCAAAGGCCTTAAAATCAAAAATGAGGTAAAGCAAGGATGGTGTAAAGTTGACTATCGTGACAAGATAGGGTGGATTGAAAGCCGCTATTTAAAGCCTTACATTGTTGACACTACTAATGAATCGGTTAATGAAAATGAACTCAGTGTTAACTGCACTCATATCAGCTATCGCGTAGATAAATTAATCTGCCATGATGCACGATTAAAAAAACTAGAAGAACAAATGTCACAACTTTATGCACAAGCGATAGACAATACCCTTTATCATGGTGAAAATTCACAGCTAGGTGATTTAATCCGTTCCCAAAAAGATTGGGTCAATCAACGTAATGAATGTTGGCGATCACAAGATGGCATTGAAAATTGTGTCACCAAGTTATATGAAAGTAGATTAAATGCACTCAAGGCATATCAAAACTTAAAAAAACAACATCATGCTAGTCAATTTATCTGTGAAGATGGCACGTCGTTTATTTTGAATCAATTTGATGATAATCAAGATGCGGTTGCTATTGAATATGAAGGTGAGAAGGTGGTTTTAATCGCAACTCCTACAGAGTTTGGTACAAAGTTTGGTCAAGGAGATGATCGCTATATATGGTTTAATGCGAAGGATGCAGTTTTCGTTTGGGATGAAGATACACCAGTTCAACACTGTGAAAGACAAGAAAACAGCCTCTAAATCCACCGTGGTTTATATTGCAGATCTCTGATCAATATGATATAAGTTCAACTTCTAAATTCCTCAAAATGAGTTGTTCAACTATGTCCGTTGAATTAAGTGATATCTCACTACGGATCTATAAGCTATATCGTCCCTATTTTGGTCTAAAAGCAGAGCAACTATTCAGAACGATTGCGCTTGGCATGGTTGTTATCGGTAATGTTTCACTGGCGGTTGTTTTTGGCTTTATCAACACAACCATGAGCGCATTGTTCGGTGTTTTGCAGCAGCCTGGCATTACCTATAGCGCATTTTTTGCAAGTTTTAACACGGCATTGTGGTACTTTGGCGTCTATTTTGTTATCTCTTTTGTTAAAGACAAGTTTCTTGATTTTCTTCAAAGTTCTTTATCGCACGCCATTGATATGGATTTAGTGGAGCGTTGGGCCAAGAACAAAGCATTTTATGGTATTAAATTTTTGCCTAACAAAAATAAGCCTTCTTCCAAAAATGCCAAAGCTTTCAAAGATGACACGGATGAAGGTGAAGATGAGGATGAGGAGCTTAATCCGGCTCAAATCATGAGCTACGATAATGCTGATCTTATCGTGAACATGACCTATGTTGTTGATCACTTTTTAAGCGCTTCATGTACCTTTATTGTTGCGATGATAAGTCTTTATGCACTATCGGCGCCGTTAACGTTTACGCTATATTCAATGTCGGTGACAATACCCGGCTATATCGCAATCGCAAGTTTAGGCTATTCGATTGTTGTTAACATGCTTATTAGCTATGTCGGCAAACCACTTAAAGCCGCTGAAGCTAAAATCAAAAAAGCACAAATCATTTTGTATCG
>JBFXKR010000150.1:0-5350 GCA_050173595.1 Candidatus Berkiella sp. | reverse complement strand
TCTTCTTGATAATCTATGCGTCTTGCGCAAGGTTTCACTTGGGAGTAAATACTTGCTGTAACACCTAGGTTATCAAAGACAAGCTTTCCAACGAGATCTGCTGCTTTGCCTGTTAATAATCCTACTTTCATGGCAATAAAAGTGAGGGTGAGTGTGGCTTTCACTGCTTCTTCACAATGACCGGTATTGGCATCTAATCCTGAAGGTAAATCTAATGAAAATACAGGACAATGACTATTGTTAATGGCACTAATGGCTTGGGATATTTCTTGTGGTAAGGGAAAATGAGTGCCTGTGCCTAAAATGGCATCAACAATAACATCTGCAAAAATCTGCTGATTTTGAAAAGGAATAACCTTTTCGCCTATGGCCAACCAATCCGCATGTGCTTGCTTAGCCTCTAACGCTTTACTTGGCGCTTCACCCACGCTATACACAGTCACACTAAGACCCGCTTTTTTAGCTAATTTTGCTAAAACATAACCATCGCCGCCATTTTTGCCGCCGCCACATACAACAGCAATCGTTTTTGCATTTTCCCAATGTTGTTGTAGCACGATAAACGCAGCTTGCGCAGCTCGCAGCATCAGTTGATAACCATTAATCGGTATGTTGGCAATAGCAAGCGCATCTATTTTTTGTACATCTTTGGCAAAGTACAAGTTGATTGGCAAATCACTCATGCTCATTTTCCTGCACCTTTGGCAAAGTGAATAAGTGTTCGCGGTAATACCGCAACTCTTCAATTGATTCTTTTATATCATCCAAAGCCAAATGAGCGCCTTGCTTTTTTAGATTCTGATAAACTTGGGGAGCCCATAATTTTGCAAGCTCTTTAACCGTGCTCACATCTAAATGACGATAATGAAAATAGGCTTCTAAACTTGGCATTAAGCGATGTAAAAATCGCCTATCTTGACAGACGGTATTACCACACATTGGGGACGTTTTGGCATCGACATATTGCTTTATAAAATCTAAGGTTTGATTTTGGGCCTCTTCATAACTAATAGCACTGGCCTTAACTCTTGCTATCAGTCCTGATTGTGTATGTTGCTTTTGATTCCACTCATCCATTTTTGCTAAAACGTCATCACTCTGATGAATGGCTAAATTTGGCCCTTGCGCGACAATATTAAGGCTGGCATCGGTAATTAATGTGGCAATTTCAATAATGGCATCTTGCATCGTATCTAAGCCAGTCATCTCCAGGTCTATCCAAATCAAATGGGTTGGCTTATCATTCATGTTATATCCTTAGACTGACTTATTATAAGATTATGGTGAAACGTCGACTTACCCAGCGTCAACAGTCCCGGCAAAAAGCGCAGCAGGCAAAACGTCTTGCCAAAGCGAAATCTCCGACACTAGAAACTACGGACGCCTTGGATAGTTTAGGCCCAAAACAAGGTGTCTTGATAGCGCATT
Organism: Candidatus Berkiella sp.; assembly: GCA_050173595.1. Lineage (GTDB taxonomy): Bacteria > Pseudomonadota > Gammaproteobacteria > Berkiellales > Berkiellaceae > Berkiella. The sequence goes on along the minus strand of JBFXKR010000150.1, from coordinate 3,922 downwards.
ACGGTACCACCCTGATAGTTGAAAACCAAGTAGGTGAGCACTTTCGCTGTAAAGCCCGCCAAAACCTAGGGACTTTAGTGACAGGAGATAATGTCATTTGGCAACAAATTGATGATGACTCAGGGGTTGTCATCGCTTGCCAAGATCGTCGCTCAACGATTACCAAACCAGATAAACGCAGCACGAAACCTATTGTGTCTAATGTTGATCTGATTCTCATTGTGCTTGCTTTTGAGCCGCTCCCTCACAAAACAACGCTAGACAGATATTTAATCATGGCTAAGAGCTTAAATTTACCGGCAATTATTGTGCTAAACAAATGCGATTTAGCCCAAAATCAAAACTTAGCGACTTTACGAGAAAAAGCTAAAGAATATGAAAAGATAGGTTATACCTGCATAGAAGTTAGTAGCAAAACAAGAAAAGGGTTAACAACTTTAGAGCAGGTTTTAAAAGATAAAACGGCTGTCATGATGGGGCAATCAGGCACAGGCAAATCTAGTCTGTTAAACGCCTTAGTGCCAATGGCGGGTGCTTTGACACAAGAGCTCTCTCATCTTCAACGTAAGGGACGTCAAACAACCTCTGCGACAAGACTGTACCATCTTCCCAATGGCGGGCATTTGATTGATTCACCAGGAATTCATGAATTTAATTTAAGTCATTTTAAAATCGACACCATCAAGCAAGGCTTTGTTGAATTCCAGCCCTTTTTAAATCAATGCAAATTTCGTAATTGCCAACATGTTGATGAACCAGGTTGTGCTTTACATGAGGCCGTGCGCTTAGGCAAAATTGCCCCTTTTCGTCTACAAAATTACCACATCATTATGGGTGATTTGAATAACCAACAATAAGTGAGATCCTTCAGTGCACTATCCCCTTAAAGTTTGGCGGCAATTTCTGCTCCCCCAACACGCGCTTACCCGATTTGGCGGGTGGCTATCCCATAGCCAAACTCCATGGCTAAAAAATTATCTTATTCGTTATTTTATCAAGCGCTATGACGTCAATATGTCAGAAGCAGTTGAAGAAGATCCTTTTGCATATCCTTCTTATCATGAATTTTTTATTAGACGCTTAAAGCCCTCTGTGCGCACGATTGATCCCTCTCCCAATAGTATTGTCTCTCCGTGCGATGGTGAGATTTCACAAATAGGCTCAATTGAAAAAAACACCCTCGTTCAAGCAAAAGGCAAGTCCTTTACAGTAAGCTCTCTAATTGGTAGCGAAACCGATGCAAAGCCTTTTGAAAATGGGAAATTTATTACTATCTATTTAGCCCCCAAGGATTATCACCGTGTTCATATGCCCTTGCCTGGCACCTTGACACATATCAGATATATTCCTGGCAAATTATTTTCTGTTAACCCACTTACTACCTCACATATTGATAATTTGTTTGCAAAAAATGAACGCGTAGTCGCATTTTTCAAGCACGACCAGGGATCCTTTGCCATAATATTAGTAGGAGCAATGATCGTTGGTAGCATTTTCACGCGCTGGGGAGGCACACTAACACCACACCGCGCAAGATGTACTAAAGACATTCTGTACCCTCAAACGCCCGAGCAACACATCAAATTAGACAAAGGCGATGAAATGGGTTACTTTTCATTGGGCTCGACAGTAATTGTCTTGCTTGATGAGAAGGCTGGTTGGGGGTATGATCTAAACCAGAATTCTCGGCTTGTTGTCGGCCAAGGAATTGGTCATTTGCTGCCATGATTTCATTCCACTCTTAAGTGAGCAAGGGGAAACGGTGTCGCCAGAACAAGTGCAATTCTGCTATGCAATCGTGCAAGGAGCACCGCTCGAAGCGCTTCCTTACGTCGAACTACTCCCTAAAAACGATATATTTAAGAATTCTGACTTTAAATTCTATCCTGGCATTTTTGCGCTGTGGGCATACAAACAAGAAAATGCGCATGTTATTGTAAAAACACTACAGCAACTGTTTCCTAAAGAACCCTTACCTGAAGGGTTTAAAGTAGCCCCCATTCATGAGATCCGAAATTCTATTAGAGAATATATCTTTCCCCGGGTGAAGTCCTCGCTGTTCCCGATGTTACAAAATTTTGCCACTTTGGCAGGAGCGTAAATCATGGCATTGGCAGGAATGAATACCACCGGCATGAATAATTTTCAGGTAATTGCCTCATATGAGGCATTAAAGGTCTTGCTGGAAGATGACTATTTTCAAGATCTGCCACAAAATTGGCGAAATATTATTGGCAAAATTCAGGAAAAACTAACGCACAAAGAACAAAGCGCTAGATTCCAGGAAAAGCTCAATAGTTTAGCTTGTGTCCAATATGATGAAGTTCGCGCCACCTTGCCAGATGCCGTAAAACACTTGATTGCAGCGCTGAATAATCACCCGCCTGCCTCACCCAGTGCAACGCCAGATTTGAGCCCAGAATTTGGGCGAAGCTATACCCCACGTGCGGTTAATTCCAAAATGCCTCGCCAGCAGCCTAGGTGTCGCGAGGAAGAGCAAAGACCCGAAGAGCTATCAAGACATCGCCTGGTACCACGGTTAGTAAATTAATAATCATAAATATGTTCAATCGTAGCACCTGATTGGGTTAGGTCTTTAATGACTTGATCCAATTGCGAAACTGCCATCACAACAGCGATGCGTTGGTATCCAGGTTTCGTCAAAATATTCATTGTAAAAACGATTTTCCCAACTTTTAATTGCGTCTTTTGTGGCACCATTGCGGATAACATAATCAAATGATTATCGGCGATATCAATAAAACTGGCTTTACTATTTACTAAATCGATTGCCTTTTGCGTGAAGGGTTGATAACGCGGTAACAACGCTATCATACTGTGATCATCAACGGGCGCTACTATTTGAATGTGTTGATTGTTAACAGCACGAGGCGCTGCTTTTACCCAAACGCCTGTATTCACATCGGCCACACCAAAAGTGGCATGTGTGCTAACCTCAATTAACCAGGCGTAAAATGACTTAAATAGGTATTCTATGCTTAAAATAAATTTTCTTTCCCACTTTCTAAAGGCATTTTCGCCCCATAAACTTGTTTGCTGCCAAAGCCCTTTAAAACTGTTGAAAAAAGTAAACTCATACCAAGGCCGCAATGGAATTAATTGGGCATAGTCATTCGCGACCTGATAAGCATATTTATCTTCAGCAACTTGTTGATGATGACTCATCCATTCACTAAAACGCCCGATAGAATTTTCATATAGACCTTTAAAAATATATTCTAGCGTCAAGCTCGTACCAATGACCATTATCATGACATGGTTATCAACATTAACAGGGTAAGTTTTAGCTAATGCATTACAATAGCAATATCCCTTCCAAAACTGTCCAATCGCTGAAAAATATGGAAATTCGCTGGGTAGGCCTTTTTCTAATACTTGCGCATATTCTTGGGAACTATAAACGATATACCATTCTGGGAAAGTGAGAAAGGTACTTTCTTCGCTACGATGATAGCCTGGCACTTTGGCTTTAACTTTAAGTGCTTTCTCATTGAGTGCATTTTTTTGTACGATTTTTGTTTTATTCAACGCAAGCTGCGAGCATTCAAAGACTCCTGAGAAAACATAAAAGCCTGCAAAAATCGGAATTAACATAATCATTAAAATAACGACGCTCAACCATTTTGCAATCTTCTTAACAAGACCCATTAATTTACGCATACCCTGATTTTTTTCCCAATAGGTGATAATGAACTAAATGCTAAAATGATTTATAAATCATAAAGGATCTGAAGCGATTTTAGAGCAAAAAATGACTATACATACAGCTCATGATGACAAACAACCTCGTATTGTAAGCGATGTCACCCAACTGGTGAAAATACCAGTCGAGAAGATAATTGCCCCTAATACAGTACAAGAAATACAAGATTTAATGTCTTCAACAGATAAAACGACTTCA
>JBFXKR010000149.1:0-5368 GCA_050173595.1 Candidatus Berkiella sp. | reverse complement strand
CTGCGTCATTTAGTGGCAGCCGTATCGGTTGGTGTCTATCAAGATCAAGCTGTGCTGGATTTAGATTATGCAGAAGATGCCAATGCACAAACCGATATGAATGTGGTAATGACTCAAAGTGGTGAATTTATAGAAGTGCAAGGCACGGCTGAAGGTAAAGCATTTCAAATGAATGAATTAAACAGCATGTTAAACCTTGCACAAAAAGGTATTCAAGAACTCATTACTAAGCAAAAAAGATTGCTTGATTTATAGCTAATCCATTTTTGGGCGTTGGGGAGGCTGTGTACTTTTCTCATCTTCATTTTTAATATTTTTTTCCCATCCTTGAGTAACATAGCGACAACCAAATAATAACGCAGGGGGGATGATTGATAAACAACCCCCTACCCCAATCGCTAATCCCCAGGCTTCCTTTGGATTTTCTGCTAATTTTTCACTTAAGAACGACAACATCACATTCTCCTTTTACTTAATATCGTAATCAATAATTAATGGGGCATGATCAGAAAATTTCTCATCCCGATAGATAGCAACTTTTTTAATTTTGCTGCTTAAATCTTGTGTCACCACTTGATAATCAATACGCCAACCCACATTATTTTCCCATGCCCGGGCACGATTTGACCACCAAGTATATTGATTTTCCTCTTGGTTAAGCACACGAAATGCGTCGACTAAACCTGTTTCACCAAAAACTTTATCTAACCACGCACGCTCATCGGGTAAAAATCCAGAATTTTTTTGATTTGATTTCCAGTTTTTTAAATCAATGTTCTTATGTGCAATATTCCAATCACCGCAAATGATCGTTGGGCGTTTGGATTTTACAACGGCTTGTAGCATCACAATATATTTATCAAGAAAATGATATTTTAAGTCTTGCCTCTGTTCACCACTGGTACCTGAAGGCAAATAAAGTGAAGCAATCACTAATTTGCCAAATTCTGCTTGAATATAACGGCCCTCATCATCTGCTAAGGCAAATCCAAGCTTATCCACAACATTAGTGGGTTCTTTTTTACTTAAAATGCCAACGCCGCTATAACCGCTTTTTTGCGCATGACAATAATAACTGTGATAACCTGGAAGTTGCAGATCAGGTGATGCCAATACTTTGTCGCTTGCGCGCACTTCTTGCAAACAAATCACATCGGCATTTTGTTTAGCAAGCCATCTAAAAGCACCTTTTTTGATAGCTGAGCGGATCCCATTCACATTAAAAGAAATAACACGCATGCCCGTCATTCCACAAATAAAGGGACATAGCTTACCCCAAATAAAGGAATGATGTTACAATATTTGATAATTTTTTGGCGAGGTAGGTGCTATGGAACAATATCAACGATCTTTTATTCAACTTGCCTTAGAAAATCAAGCACTACGCTTTGGTGAATTTACGTTAAAATCTGGCCGAGTAAGCCCTTATTTTTTTAATGTCGGGCAACTCAATAGTGGTGAAATTCTTAAAGCACTTGGTGAATGCTATGCTAGTGCTATTACCCACGCCAAGATATCTTATGATGTGCTCTTTGGTCCTGCTTACAAAGGGATCCCTCTTGCTTGCGCAACGGCTATCGCCCTAAGTGCTCAGTACAAGCAAAATGTACCTTACAGCTTTAACCGCAAAGAAGCTAAGGATCATGGTGAAGGGGGTATGATTATCGGCGCACCTTTAAATGGCCGTATTTTGATCATTGATGATGTCATCACCGCTGGCACCGCTATCCGAGAATCCTTTGATATTATCAAGCAACACGGTGCTCAAGTAGCCGGCATTGTGGTCGCCCTAGATAGACAAGAAAAAGGCCAGGGCGAGCAAAGCGCCATCGGTGAAATTGAAAATACCTACCAAACGCCTGTTAAAGCGATCATTACTTTTGCTGATATTATTAACTATGTTGAGACTAACCCAGAGTTTAGTGACTATATTCAACCGATGAAAGCTTATAGAGCACAATACGGTGTGCAAAAAGAATATATAATATAAGTAATTTTCAAATGTCTTAAAGGTACTTATATGCAAAACTACTGGATAAAAATATCGTGTGCGTTAAGCCTACTGATGCTACAACAACCTGGTTTTGCTGCAGAGAAATTTTACTACCGTTATAAAGATGCTCAAGGACATCCGGTTATCACAAATTCGTTACCTGCTGAAGTTGCCGATCAGGGTTATGATATCATTAGCCCGCGTGGCAATGTGATTAAAACCATTTCTCCTGCAAAATCCAAAGAAGAACTTGCGGCTGATAATGAGGCGCTTGAAAAAAAACGTCAAGCCGATCTACAAGTAATAGAAGATAAAAAGAAAGCAGAAACGCAAGCCAAGAAAGATGATATTTTGCTAAAATCGTTTAGTAATGAAGAAGATATTACCCGCTCGCGCGATGAAAAAATTGCCTCCATCGAAGTGCTAGAGCAAATTATGCGCGAAAATCTCAATCGTCTAAACAAGCAATTAAAACAAGCCAGTGACACAAAAGCTGGCTATGAAAAAGCAGGACAAGCTTTGCCTGAAGCCTTAAAAAAAACCATTCTTGAAACCGAAAGACAAATCAAAGATAACGAAGCCTTTTTACAACGAAAGAAAGTTGAAAAAAATGGCATACATACAAAATATGAAGGATTAATTAAAAGATTTCATGAACTAAATGCACAAGATGGGAAACATCAACCCCCCACGGTAGAGAAGCCTCTTGCAAACCCTGTGGAGAATTCACAAGGTAATGTCACAACGCCTGTAAGTCAATGACAAATGGGCAATTCATTGAGTAAAACTTAGCGCTTCAAACAAAGTACTTGCCCCTATTCTAAATAATGCGGGGGAATGATAAGCGCTTCCTAAATGAGTGGTGACACAATCTAAGTAAGATTGTGCTTGTTCTTTTGTACGCACACCACCTGATACTTTTAAACCCACTGGGCGCGCTGTATGTTCTTTAATCGCTTTAATAATAGCTTCAACTGCTGGCAAAGTTGCACCAACACTTATTTTTCCTGTAGACGTTTTTATAAAATCAGCGCCGTTCTCGCAAGCAACTTTACTTAAGCGATAAACATCGTCATTAGCTAGCGCCCCGCTTTCTAAAATGATTTTTAGTTTTTGATGACTAAGCTCACTGCGACACAGCTCTACAAACTTAGCCACCGCATTAAAATCCCTATCTTCGAGAAATGTTTGATAAGGGATAACCACATCGACTTCAAGCGCACCTAATATTTTTGCTTCATTTAATTGAGAATGAACTTGTGAATAAGAAGCCCTGCCATCTGGAAAATTAGCCACCGTGACAAAACTTATCAGATGCTTTGCTAATTGCTGTTTAACAAACGCAAGATCTCGCAAAAAAACACATATACCTGCGGGTAGAACCTGCGATTGTTTAATCTTGTCGCAAAGCGTTGCTAATACATGATTATCTGTTGATGACTCAAGATAAGTGACGTCCAAAAATGACATCATTAAAATGGCACATCCAAATCAGGCGCAACAGCTAATATCGATTTTTTAAAATCTGCTTGAATTGATTTAAGAACTTGTTCATTTTCAGCTTCAAAGCGAAGCACCAAACACGGTGTTGTATTAGAAGCTCGAACCAATCCCCAACCTTGTTCAAACTCGACTCGAAGTCCATCGACTGTAATAATTTCATTACCTTTAAACTGATTATTTAATTTTAAATTTTCAATAAAGCTAAACTTTTTGTCTTCGCTTATTTGAATATTAATCTCTGGCGTACTGACACTATTGGGTAATGCATTAAAAATGTCGGATAGAGATCTTTTATCCTTTGAAACGATTTCTAACAATCTTGATGCTGCATAGGTAGCATCATCAAAGCCAAACCATCTTTCCTTGAAAAAGAAATGGCCACTCATTTCTCCTGCAAATTGCGCATCAACTTCTTTCATTTTTCGCTTAATTAAGGCGTGCCCTGTTTTGTACATCAATGGCTTACCTTTGCACTCAATAATTTTTTGAGACAGTAACTTTGAGCACTTCACATCATAAATGATATGACTGTCTGGCTGTCGGCCTAGTAGATCTTCAACAAAAAGCATCATAAGCCTATCAGGCCAAACTATTTCTCCAAGATTTGTCACTAAACCAAGTCTATCGCCATCGCCGTCAAAAGCTATACCCAAATCTGCTTGTGTTTCCTTGACGATACTGATTAAATCTTGCAAATTTTTTGGCTGCCCTGGATCTGGATGATGATAGGGAAAATCGCCATCCACTTCACAATACAAAGGAATAACTTCACAGCCAAGTTGTTGAAATAATTTCTGCGCCAGAACACCCACAACACCTGAGCCACAATCAACAACTACTTTCAATTTTTTACTGACATGAATATCTTCAATAATTCGCTCTATGTAATTATCAATAATATTGTGTTGTTGGATTGTGCCATGTCCCTTTTCAAAATCTTGACTCAAGATCTGCTGATAAATTGCTTGAACTTGTTCATCAGCCAATGTTTCGCCTGCAAGCATCATTTTAAAACCATTATAATCAGGAGGGTTATGGCTTCCTGTTATCATGATCCCAGTACCTGTTTGTAAAGAATAGGTTGCATAATATACTAAGGGCGTTGGTACTTGCCCAAGATCAATAACGTCACAACCACTTTCGATTAAACCTTGACTTAAATATTGACTCAACATGGCGCCAGAATGGCGGCCATCTCTGCCAACAACAACGCGGCGTTGATCTTTACGAATTGCTAAGGTACCAAAACTTAAGCCCAGTAAATAGGCAACATCTGGCGTGAGTGTTTTACCTACAACTCCCCGAATATCACAGGCACGAAAAATTTCTGGCGCTACTTCAGATAAATTATATTGTGTTTGGATGCTCATAATAATGTCCCTTTAATCGCGTTTGTTTAGCGATGGCCTGTTGATCCAAAACCACCTGTGCCACGATCTGATTCATTAAAATCATTCACTACTTCAAATTGCGCTTGTACCACAGGTACGATAACAAGTTGTGCTATCCTTGCGCCGATTTCAACCGTGTATGGAGAATCACTTCGATTCCAACAAGAAACCATCAATTCACCTTGATAATCTGAATCAATCAGCCCAACCAAATTACCTAGTACGATACCATGTTTGTGACCAAGACCTGATCTTGGAATAATCACTGCCGCTAAGCTTTGATTTGCAATGTGAATAGCAATACCTGTTGGGATCAAAATGGTTTGATGAGGCGAAATGACGGTATCTTCTTTCAAACAAGCACGTAGATCTAAACCTGCCGATCCATTTGTTGCATAGCTTGGTAAAGGAATTTCTTTGCCAATTCGAGAATCAAGTATTTTTTAGTTGATGCTTTGCATGAATAGTACTCTCTTATTAT
>JBFXKR010000148.1:0-5384 GCA_050173595.1 Candidatus Berkiella sp. | reverse complement strand
ACAAAGGGTTTGGATCTGTGTGGAAAAAACACCTTGCAATGAACGTGAAGCACTCATCGCTGCTTGCTGGGTGCTGGCATCAATCAAATCCGCTATAGCTTCACATTGCGCAAGATCCATTTTACCATTTAAAAAAGCGCGCTCGGAAAATTCTCCTGGTCTTGCTAATCTTGCACCATGATGTAACACCACACCAAGCAGCATATCCATGATAACGGGCCCGCCGTGCGCATGCAGCTCAAGCAAGTCTTCGCCGGTAAAAGAATGGGGGGCACGAAAATATAGAACTAACCCTTTATCAATAACCTGGTTATTTTGATCGTAAAATGGTTTTAGCGTTGCCACCTTAGGGGTAGGAAGCATCTTAATAAGAAGTTCTGTGATATGAGAAACCAAAGGACCTGAAACCCGCACGATCCCAACACCACCTCGACCAGGTGGTGTTGCAATTGCTGCTATGGTTTCAACATCATCAAGCATATTTCCCACTTACTTTTTGAGCACAGTTCCTTCACGCGCAATCGAGCGAGTGATGTACCATTGCTGGGCAATTGATAAAATATTATTTACTGTCCAGTACAGTACTAACCCTGCAGGGAATGAGATAAATAATACGGTAAAGATAACCGGCATAAACATCATCACTTTTGCCTGTATTGGATCAGGTGGTGCGGGGTTCAATTTTTGTTGCAAGAACATGGTTGCGCCCATAATCAGTGGCAGCACAAAATAAGGATCGCGACTGGACAAATCTTTGATCCAAAACATAAAAGGAGCGTGTCTTAGCTCAACACTTTCTAGTAATACATAGTAAAGCGCAATAAAGACCGGGATTTGAATTAAGATTGGCAAACATCCACCCAATGGGTTGAGCTTTTCTTTCTTGTAAAGCTCCATTAATGCCAAACTAAATTGTTGCTTATCGTCTTTGTGACGCTCTTTTAATAATTCAATGCGTGGTTGCAGTAATCGCATTCTTCCCATTGAGCGATAACTTGAAGCAGAAAGTTTATAAAATAAAATTTTAATAACCAGGGTTACCAAAATAATTGACCACCCCCAATTACCAATATAATTATTGATTGATTTGAGCAGCCAAAAGATCAGTTGTGAAATGGGCCATAAAATGCCGTAATCAATGGTCAAGTTCAGACCTGGTGAAACTTTTTCTAAAGTATCAGCAATTTCAGGCCCTATATAAAATTCGCCTTTTACTGTTTGGGTTGATTGTGGCGCCACTTCTACCGGCGTCACCGCACCAATATTATAAATGTTGTCGTTGTCTACCCGGGTATAAAAGGTATTAATAGTTTCTTTATCTGGCACCCATGCACTTAAGAAATAGTGCTCAACTTGTGCTGCCCACCCTCCTTGGATTTGCTCTTTGAGCGGGCCTTTTTGCATTTCTTGGAAACTAATTTTCTTAAACGGTTTGCTTGGCGTGTAAAGCGCGCCCCCTTTATACATTTGCACACCCAACATGCCATTATTTTTCTCTTTGACATATTCGCGCTGTAATTGGCCATAAAAATTACCTAGCCAAGGTGTGTTTTTCGGATTAGCAATGGTGTAGTACACATCTACTAAATAACTGTTACGTTTAAATAACAGTGTTTTGGTGACTTTAACACCTTCATTATTTTGCCAATCCAAATTTACTTTCAATTCATTTTCAGAGCCAAGGTCAAATTGCTTTTGTGCCACTTGATAATGTGCACGCCCATCTTTGCGTGAGTCTGGCCCTAAATCGTCTTTACCTATTAAGCCGCTTTGGGCGATATAATCAATGCCTTTGGCTTTATCTAAAAGCACAACCCCATTAGGAGAGTTTAAAGTTTGCGGATAATCCAGCAATTCCGCACGTACAATATCCCCACCCACTGTATCTACTTTAATACTTAACACATCTGTTTTGATCTCAATTAATTCAGATGTGTTCACTGGCGGCGCAAAGCTGACTGTTGGCGAAACCGCACTACTTGCTTGAGATGCTTGTATCGGCGCAACATCGGGTATATCGCTTTGTGAACTTTCTGTTACAGCAGGTTGCGTTGATGTATCAACAGGATGTTCTTGTTGCCAGGCGCTAAAAAGTAAAAATGCCACCGCAATCAGCGAAACAAATAAAAATAGTCGAATACGTTGTAATTCCATGCCTTTTCAATCCTGTTTGGATGTTGGTACCAGATCAATGCCGCCTTCGTGAAAAGGATGACATTTAGAAAGTCTTTTAATGGTTAAATAGCAGCCATACCCTGCCCCGTGTTTTTCAATGGCATCCACTGCATATAAAGAACAAGAGGGATAAAAACGGCAGCAATTTCCTAGCAATGGGCTCAAAAGCCTTTGATACAAATGAATTCCACCTAAGAGAAACGATGCAATGAACGTTTTAATTTTTGCCATTGCGCTCTTAACTCCTCTTGAAGTGTTGTATTAGACACCTCAGGAAGTTTTTGTTGCATAATAACAACCACATCATTTCCTGATAATTCCAGTTGGTGGTAACGAAAACTTTCGCGTATCAGTCTTCTGATCCGATTTCTATTCACAGCCAATGGTACAAGTCGCTTAGCAACAGCAATACCCAAACGAGCATTACCCCTCCCATTGGCACAGCAAAAGAGCGTAAACAACGCCCCTCTTTGCTTGCGACCTTGCTTAAATACGCGCTGAAAGTCATCAGGAACAAGCAGTCGGTTCTGTTTTGGGAAAACTAAGCATTTTTGCTCAAGTATTGTCAGCTTAATACCCTACTACTACTTCGGTAAAAACGATCTTTTACTTCTTGGTTCCACCGACAGGAGCCAGTCTTAGGCGTCCTTTTTTGCGTCTGTTGGCAAGAACGGCTCTTCCCCCTTTCGTTTTCATTCGCGCACGAAATCCGTGGGTTCTAGCCCTTCTTACTTGGCTTTTTCTTTGAAAAGTTCTTTTCATGACAATCCCGCAAGCTAAATAACTTTAAAACAAATTTTCCCTAAAAATTAGGCGGTTAACTATATGCGATCAACTTTTTAAAGTCAATATGAATAAATGAAGTGAAAATATGAGAATAATTTAAATAGATAAAATACAAATGAATAGAATTAAGATAATGTTTAAGCAATCCTAAAGTAGGGGGTAAGTGGATAAATTGTATATAAAACAGAGAATTACGACAACTTTTACTTTGTGTTTTAGATTAGAAAAAATGCTTGATAACTTGTGTGTAAAAATCACTTTTTTTCTTATTTGGATTAAAAAGCATTTTATACCCAGCTTTTATTCCCCAAACTCCCCAAGTTACCCACACCTCAAATTTCTAAAAAGGTAGTTATCACACACCTGCATTTGGTTACAAGCTATTAATATCAATATTTTTTAAGATCAAGAAAGTAGTGATTATGAAGAACCGCGTTTCTGTGCATAACTCGTTTTTTATTACTATTTACATATAGTTAAAAACATAAAAACTTGTTGCTCAGCACTCGAATAAGCGTGGGATGAGTTGGGGATAAACTCGTTGATGAAGACGGTTTGTTAATTTAACCACAGTTAATCAGACCTTAATGACATGTTACATGCAGGATATCCCAAGAAGGGTGTGCATAAGTGAAAGCGCAAAAGCCCATTCATTTTCTGTTTGCAAACTAAATCGCGGTAATTATTATTAATTGTTTAATTATGTGATTTTTGTTTATTAAGATTAGCTTGGGATTTTTTGGTGATAGCTTAAAAAATCTATTAACAATCATGACATTACAAAGATCATAACCCTGTGTAGCAAGGGTGTGCAAAGCGTCAATAACTTGTGGATAACTGGCTCCTAGAAACCAGGGCGTGGATAAGTTGCTGTATTATCAACAACTTTTTGCTACAACACACACAGATTATCAATACGTCGTGGTGGATAACTTCTTTGGTGTTTTAAAAAAACAGTGTGGATAACATTGAAGAAGGGGGTTAGAATGCATCAAACACTTTGCGCCAAAACAATAAAAAGAGGGCAAAGTTAAGCTCTGTACTTAGTAAAGAGCCTGAGTACGCTATTTTAATTTTCCAACTAATTTTTCCGCATTGCACATGCGTAGGCCTTTTTTGCCTTAAATTTTGGAAAATCACAACGTGGGAGTTGATTGAACAGTGGAGTTATCACTTTGGCAGTTATGCTTGGCGCGCTTAAAAGAAGAGGTCGCGCAATCACCCTTTAATCAGTGGATAAGCCCTTTGCAAGCAGAAGAAACCAATGGTGGTTTAATTTTATGGGCGCCCAATCAATATGTGTTAGATGGGATCTCACAAGATTATCTTGCGCGTATTTCACAAATTTTAACTGAGCTTAATCTGGGTAAGGCTTTGCGGGTAACCATTGGAATAGGGGAGCGCCATATTCCTGCAACACCAGCACAAACCGAAGCTGCGCCAGCTCCTGCGCGAAGCGCTGGTGTGCCAAAAATATCGCATCAAAGCAATCTTAATCCTAATTTTGTTTTTGAAAACTTTGTGGTGGGTAAATCTAATCAATTAGCAGAAGCGGCTGCCAAACAGGTTGCACAAAATCCAGGTGGTGCTTATAACCCTTTGTTTTTATATGGGGGCGTTGGTTTAGGCAAAACACATTTAATGCACGCCATCGGTAATGCCATTTTAGAAAAACGTAACAAAGAAGCCAATGTTGTCTATTTACACTCAGAGCGTTTTGTTGCTGATATGGTAAAGGCGCTGCAAAGTAATGCTATCAATGAATTTAAGCGTTTTTATCGCTCTGTTGATGCTTTGCTTATCGATGATATTCAGTTTTTTGCAGGCAAAGAGCGTTCGCAGGAAGAATTTTTTCACACCTTTAATGCACTATTAGAAGGGCAGCAACAAATCATTTTAACTTCAGATCGTTATCCTAAAGAAATTAGCGGTATTGAAGAAAGATTGCAGTCGCGATTTGGATCAGGTTTAACAGTTGCGGTTGAGCCACCAGAGCTTGAAACGCGCGTTGCTATTTTAATGAGCAAAGCAGAACACTGCTCGATAGAGCTACCTCACGAAGTAGCCTTTTTCATTGCAAAACGAATTCGCTCCAATGTGCGAGAGTTAGAGGGTGCTTTAAAGCGAATTATTGCCAATGCGCAGTTCACGGGCAGCGATATTACCTTAGAGTTTGTTCAAGAGGCATTAAAAGATGTGTTAGCGCTATCTGATAAACTTGTTTCTATGGATAACATTTTGCGCATGGTTGCAGAGTATTACAAAATAAAAGTAGCGGATTTGCTCTCTAAGCGCCGCAATCGCTCTGTTGCTAGACCAAGGCAAGTGGCAATGGCGCTTTGTAAGGAATTAACCAATCATAGTTTGCCTGAAATTGGTGATGCCTTTGGTGGTAGAGATCACACAACCGTGTTGCATGCTTG
>JBFXKR010000147.1:0-5423 GCA_050173595.1 Candidatus Berkiella sp. | reverse complement strand
CTAATAGCCCAAACCAACCTGATTGTGTTGTAAACCAACCACCGGGTGATAAAAATGAAGAAAATAAGCCTGAGAAAATTCCATGACTTTCAACATGACCAATGGCAGGACCTAGGGTACCTTCTACATGTCCTGTCAGTAAGCGATAGGCAATATATCTGCCCCAAAGTGCGCCGATTACCTTTCCTGTATTTTTAAATGCTACTTTAATTGGATTTCTTAATGCATAGTAAAGATCTCTAAATAAAGCTTTAAATCCAATCCCAATGGCAATGCTGTTAGCGACTAAAACGCCCATCATGATTAATGAAAATACGCCACCAACATAAGATTGCGTTGCTAATAACATCGCCAAACCAAAACCAATCCCGAGTCTTTTGTAAAACGAGGTTTTACCAAGAGATTTAATAAAGACGCCTGTACAAAAATTGTAAATCGCAGAAATACCCTTATTAAAGAAATTTAGCCACTCATTATCTTTAAAGCGATAAATGCCATAAATGGCAATAAGGCTCCAAGAATTTAGCCCTAAAAAAAGCAGTATTGCGCTTGATGCTACTATTTTAACAATACGATTTGGATATAAAGTAAGAGTCTCACCAAACCATTCACCAAATCGGCGAGAAAAATTTCTAAAAAACGTCACCAGGTTCGTGGTAAATCGAATAACACTGGCACCTGTGGTTTTATAATGGTAGATGTTATAGGCTAAAAATATTGGTAAATAGAACATCCACGCATAGGGTATAAAACCAAAAAGAGACAAAACAAGTGCGGTGTTTATGATAGGCATCAAAGTTTTAGGTGTATGAAATCTCGTATAATGATGAATGGCCCTTAATTTTTCACTAGAGATCCCTTCCTCTATCAAACCTACATTTTCATTAACTTCACTGTTTATTTTTAGTCTATGTTTAAGCTCTGAAATGTGCTCTTCATTTAAACTACATTCTCTTGAGATGTTTTGCCTTTTATCAATAAAACTAATCCCAATTGACGATATCACATAAGCAAAATCAGCTTTACCGGGAATATCATGATATTGGTGCAGATCATGGGTATATATAAGATCACATTCAACCGATAATTGTGAACTCACCCAATGCACAATCGCATTGTTTGTTAGTGTGTTTAACATTGAATTATTTTTATGGTAAAGGAGGATTGGGGAGATTTTAATCCTAAGCCAAAGCTTATGTCAACTCACAAGCTTACATATGTCATTCGCCTGAATTAGTTGCCTGCGGGTTGTGGGCCTTTATCATCATCAAGAGAATACTTAGCTTGCAACACTTTTACCAAATGAGATTCTGCTTTGGTCATGATTTTGGTGGTGCCATCTTGCAATTTTGCCTCTTCCTGCGAAAAGCTGTCTTCAATGGGCGCTTCATCATGCTCGTGAGATGCTAATTCCGTGAAGGCTAATTGTTTTGTAAGGTTTTGCTTAAAATCATGCTCATGATCCGAACTTTGAAGCTTGTCACAAGAGAGCTGTTCGTATATCAAGCTACTTAATCTTGAAATTTTGCCATAGCGTCGTAGTGTGTAAAATGAAATGACCAAGGTAATCAAATTAACAGCCAAACTGATTACAAGCAAGATTTCCAAAGGCATGGTAACTTCCCTTATCAAAACCCATTCCCTTTAATTTTAGCAGCTTTATTCAAACAGGCTTCGTTTTACTTCCAATTGATAAGCCTAGATTTGAGCCTTAACATCGCTTGGCTATGAATTTGACTAATTCTTGACTCACTTACGCCAAGCACTTCACCCACTTCTCTTAAATTTAGCTCTTCATCATAATACAAAGCCAATACAAGCTTTTCCCTTTCTGGTAGCTTGGAAATCTCAAGCCCCAGCTTTTGCTTGAAATCATCGCGTTGGATGCCCTCTAGAGGGCCTGTAATCGGGTTTGTCGTGGGAGAATTAAGGGCATCTTCATTAACACCCAAATCCTCAAAAGCAAAAATCTTTGAGCTATTAGAGTCCTGTAATATTTGATGGTACTCTTCTAAAGTCATTCCCAAAGCTTGGGCAACATCCACATCTCTGGCATCTCTACCTGTTGCATTCTCAACATCGCGCATCGCTTGAGCAACTCGACGCGTATTTTTATGAACTGATCTGGGTGCCCAATCCCCTTTTCTTATCTCATCTAGCATGGCACCACGGATCCTAATGCCAGCATAGGTAATAAAGGTTGCACCTTTATTTTCATCAAAGTTACGAGCAGCCTCAATAAGGCCAATCATACCTGCTTGAATTAAATCATCGGCTTGAATAATTGCTGGAAGCCTAGCAAGAAGATGATGCGCTATCCGTTTGACTAGAGGAGCATATTCTTTGACGAAACTATCATCTGCATCTAGTTGAACAGATTTATACAGGGCTGCTCCATTCATTCCATTACCTCTATTGAACGACTATTTGTGTTCTAATCATTTGCTCAATAAAGAATTGCACATCTTTGCTACTCCCCTTGGGTAAGGGAAGCGTTGAAATGTTTTGAGCTAATTTAAAAAAACATTCCGACGCTTTACAACTTGGATATGCTTCAACCACAGCACACTGTTGTTTAATAGCTTTGCGTACCAATTCATCCTCGGGTATCCACCCTAAAAAGTGCAATACCACATTTAAATATTTATCAGCTACATTAGTTAGCTTAGCAAATAATTTTTTTGCTTCATACAAACTACTAGACATATTCACAACAATTCGGAATCTATCTACCCCATAAGAGAGATGTAACACCTTGATAAGCGCATAAGCATCCATGATTGATGCAGGTTCATCACAAACAACGACTAAAATCTCATTAGCTGCTTGAGCAAATCTCACAACAGAATCAGAGATCCCCGCTGCTGTATCAATGATGAGTGTATCTAATTTCCCTGCCAATGAATTAAATGAGCTAATTAATCCTACATAATCGTGAGCGTGCATTTGAACAATTGATTGCACACCTGAGGCACCTGGAATGACGTGCAGATCATAAGGCCCAGTTTGAATAATATCTTCTAATTCACAGCGATGTTGTAATACATCATTAATGGTTAATGTCGTTTTTAAACCAAGCACAACATCAACATTAGCCAGCCCTAAATCAGCATCGAATAAGTAAACTTTTTTACCCATCTTTGCTAGACATACACCCACATTCACAGCGACATGGGTTTTACCAACCCCGCCTTTGCCCCCCGTTATTGCAAGCACTTGTACTGGTTTAGTTATTTTAGGTAAACTTGCTATGTCCACAGACATCAGTTGCTCCTTTTATCGCAGGACAAAAAAGAACGTGTAAAATAATCATAAAAATAAGGCTTATCAGCAAAGGTGATATTTGAAGAAAAACCATTTGTGAAATTCAATGTCCCAGAGCTTAAATTACGCAGTGGTACTTTATTTGAAATTACGAAATTAATAATTTCTTCG
Source organism: Candidatus Berkiella sp. (assembly GCA_050173595.1). Taxonomy (GTDB): domain Bacteria; phylum Pseudomonadota; class Gammaproteobacteria; order Berkiellales; family Berkiellaceae; genus Berkiella. The sequence goes on along the minus strand of JBFXKR010000147.1, from coordinate 1,988 downwards.
CATGAAGCATTTTCATCAAGCTTTGTGATTGAAATAGCATCAATCAGTGTCTTTTGAAAGGCATTATAAAACCGCTGCACATACTGATATTTACAGTGAGAAGAAACAACTAAAGTGTTATCAATATCTGATTTATATTTTTGCAAAAAGTTGACAAAATAATTATTTTCAGGCTGACTAAAATCATAAGCAGGAAAATCAATGAAAACATGCTCTTTATCATTACATTGAGAATAAGCATTTTCCAGCTCTTCTAATGATTCCACATACAAGCATGGGCAAGAAAATAGCCGACCATAAACATGGGATTCTTCTAGCACTTTAAGATTATTGTTATTGACAAATATGATGGCAAAGTTATTATTTAATGGCTTGTTTGCAAAGTAAACCAACAATTTCGCTAGCAATAACGATTTCCCTACGCCACTTGGTCCAACAAATGATATAATTCTTTTACTTAACATTCTCGCTTCATCGAAGGTAATTTCCGAAACTATTTTATCAATAACACTTTCCCAAGACTCTTCTTTTGATAAATTAGGCTCAAGTTCAGCAATCATTTGATAGACAACAGGAGAGACTAACCTTGCATGATGTAATGCTTTCAAAATAGACAATTGATGTTGATTAAAAGTATAATCCACAACAGTTTGATATTTAGGAGATACTTTGAGTTTTTCATTTATTAAGGATTTTATGCTCAAAAGCTCAGTTTTAATATAGTCTGCCAGTGCTTCATCAATAACAGGTTCTTGCTTTTTATGTGGATTTTTAAGATAAGTTTCACTGAAAATATCATCTTTCAAAAACATGGTCTCATCTATTTCAGGTGATGCTAGCAACGAAGTTAATGGATCTGTTTTAACAACATTTTCATTAACAAAATCCCCGGTGACAAGATTGGCACTTAACGAGCTATTCACAGCTTGCGCAACCATTGCCGTAGCAGGCAAAGCCGTTAAACGCACCTTGTTGTCAACAATACGCTGGGATAAAATAATAGCATCTGGCCCAAATTCCGCCTTTACCTGACGCATCGCAGCGCTGATACTATCTGCAACAAACTCTATAGACTCGTCGATTTTATTCATAAATTACTAAAATCCTAATGTTGATATCACTTTTATCTGTTTCTCATCAGGAACTTCTTTAAATGATAAAACAGATAAATTCTTAGCAAAATGTTTCAGCAGTTTAGATAACAATCTTCTAATACTTGGATGAACAAGCAGTATAGCAGGATGACCTAAAACCTCCTGCTTATTAGCAAACTGAACGACTGCACTTTGCATCTTATCCATCAAGTTAGGATCAATCGCCGCTCCATCTGCATTTGCTGAATTATTAGATTGCAGCAAAATTTGTTCCAACTTTGAGTCTAAGGTGATAACTGGGATCTCTGGCGAGGTACCAATTAATTGCTGAATAATGAGTCTACCTAAAGCGACTCGTACTATCTCTGTGAGAACGCCAGGATCCTGACTCTTCTGAGCGTATTCCGACAGTGTTTCAAGTATTGTCTTGCTATCTCTCAGAGGCACATGCTCATCTAATAAATTCTGGAAAACCTTAACGATGACAGAGAGTGATAATTTATCAGGCACTAGATCTTCTATCAGCTTAGGTGAGCTCTTAGCAACAATGTCGATAATTTTTTGAGCTTCCTCGTGCCCTAGTAATTGATGTGCATAATCTTGAATAATTTGGCTTAAATGAGTTGCAATCACTGTGCTAGAGTCAACCACCGTATACCCTAATGTTTGTGCCTGCTCTTTTGAAGATTTACTAATCCACAAAGCATCCAATCCAAAAGCAGGATCTTTAGTTGGAATACCTTCAATTTTACCTAATACTTGACCAGAATTAATAGCCATATCTTTATCAGTAAAAACATCCCCTTCGCCTAAGGAAATGCCTAAAAGAGATATTTTATAGCTTGTTGGACCCAAATTGAGATCATCTCTAATATGAACTGATGGAATTAAGAA
>JBFXKR010000146.1:0-5426 GCA_050173595.1 Candidatus Berkiella sp. | reverse complement strand
CAGACCACCATCCTTTGAAAGCAGAAATAGTTAATTTATCTTTTTTCTTGGGTGCTTTTGCAACAGTGATACTTTTAGAAGATTTTGATTTTTGCCTTGCTAATCTTTTACGTTTAACGGTTTTCTGTGGTGTTGATTTTTTTGCATACCGTACATTTTTAGCTGATTTTTCTTTTTTGCTTTGATGCACCTTTTGCGCATCATTTGCTTGGGCGGTATTGATAGGTTTTTTCCAGCTCCAGTTTGCCCCTTGCAATTGACAACCACACAATCCACAAATGAGACTAAGTATCATGACTATTCGTAAAATTGATATTGTCATTGCCCAATTTCCCTGGCTATTGCCTAAAATTGATATAACGCCCCAGCAAAGAACCCATTTGATTGCACTGTTTTTGCTGTAAACTGTACATCTTGAGCGGCATTGGCTGCGAGTGCTGGACCAAACTGTGCTTTTCCTAAGAAGAAATAACGATAAGCCACATCAACCAATATATTTGCGGTTACTTGATATCGCGCCCCGAGGCCTAAATTAGCGCCTGCCGTTAAGGTACGCTTAGAGCCACTTTGAAGGGGTGCACCCGCAAGAGTGAAAGTAGAGACATTGGCCATTTTAAGCGATGGACCAACGCCAGCATCAAAGTGAATCTGTAGACGTCTTGGATACCAACTGAATAGGCGTGGCACAACATATTGTAAGTTAATAAATGCTGCCACTTGATTCAGCTGAACTTGCGCTTGAGGAACAGGCAATGCAGCAGAAAGAAACACAGGCGCAAAGGTAAAATCGAAGCGTTTTGAAAACAAAATTTCAAATTCTGCGGCCCATTGTTCCCAAAAATATCCCCCTGCCAAAGTTACTTGTAGCAAGTTTTGGTTAAACGCAGGTGTAAAAGGAGGCAAACCGTTAAAGGTGCCAACCGAATCATTTTCAATATCATCTAATTTGATCTTTGGTTTACCGACCATTAAACGCATATACCAGCGATTAATAATTCTGGTTGCATTCACGGCATTTAAAAAGGCGACATCACTGGGGTTAAGTGCTTCGGTGCCTTCTACTGCATTTTTAAAAGGACATGTTTCAGCACTACCATAATAATCATCTTCATCGTCCATGCCACAAACGGCAAAACTTGCTGTGCTGGAAAAACAAAATAAGAGAAGTAAAAGTTGTAAAGCATGTAGGTAAATTGGCTTGCCATGTTTGTTATTAAACATACTGTTACCCATAATGATTAATTCTCCTCCTGGTGTGAAGGTGCAGCCTCATTCACACGTTCTCTTAATTCCTTCCCTGGTTTAAAGTGAGGAGCATATTTCTCCTCAGTGGCAACATATTCTCCCGTTTTGGGATTACGAGCTGTTCTAGGAGGGCGATAGCGCAGCGCAAAGCTACCAAAACCGCGTATTTCGATTCTTTGTCCATTTTCTAATGCATAGGCCATTTGCTCAAAAACCTCTTTGACCCCTTGTTCAATCAACTTGATGGGTATATGAGGTTGCTTCGTTGCCAGAGCATCTATCAATTCGGCTCTTGTCATTCCTTGATGCCTTCTGCTTTGACCATGTCTTTGTGATAGTCTTCGAAGTTGAGTTTTTAGCTAAGCTTCGGATGAGCGATCTTAAAGTGTACTATTTTCGTACCTAAGAGCGCTTACCACGATGGCAACAACACCAAAATCAAGTGCGTGACTATCCCCCATTCTAACACCGTTATGCCCTTACATTTCAACTGCCAGACTCTTTTACATTTTCAACATCCACAATTTACCTAATTGCCGGTACCTATTTGATTATTAACAAAAAAATCAACCAGGCATGCGAAATGCATAGATTATTTGCATCAACTAATACTCATGGAGGGTTAAAAAATGAAACATGTTTGGAATGGACCCATCGATTTTTCCTACAATGAAGTAGAAGATAAAAGTAATTTAGCAGACCAAGAAATAGAGGAAGTCGAAGATGAAACTGAAGTCATCGAGGACACAATAGAAGAGGAAAAAGAAACACTTTCAACGTCAGATGTTGATCCAACTCAAATTTATCTAAGAGAAATTGGCACCTCTCCTTTATTAAGCGCCGAAGAAGAAATTTTTTATGCCAGATTGTCTTTGCAAGGCGATCTCAAGGCACGCAATCATATGATCCAATGTAACCTACGCTTGGTGGTAAAAATTGCCAGACGCTATCTAAACCGAGGCCTAACGCTGTTAGATTTAATTGAAGAAGGTAACTTAGGGCTCATTCGTGCGGTTGAAAAATTTGATCCTGAAAGAGGCTTTCGTTTTTCTACCTATGCAACCTGGTGGATTCGTCAAAATATCGAACGTGCCTTGATGAACCAAACGAGAACCATTCGGCTACCTATCCATGTGATAAAAGAGCTGAATACCTATTTGCGAAAAGCACGCGAACTAGCACAGAGTATTGAGACTGAGCCATCTTACGAAGATATTGCAAAAGCGCTCAATATCTCACCCGATGAAGTAAATAAACTATTACGCTTGAATGAAAAGACACTCTCCTTGGATACCCCTATGGGTGATGAGTCAGAAAAACCATTATTAGAAGCTTTAGCTGATAATGAATCTGAAGAGCCGGCGACTGAGCTTGAAAACAATAATCTTTACAACCGTTTAAATGATTGCTTACAAAATTTAAACGAAAAACAACGCTCTATCTTGGCACAACGCTTTGGGTTATATGGTCATGAAGAAGCAACGCTCGAAGAAGTTGGACAAAAAGTGGGTTTAACCCGTGAGCGCGTTCGCCAAATTCAAGTTGAAGCACTTAAGCAATTACGCCAAGTATTGGAAACACAAGGCGTTGAATCAGAAGTGTTATTTACTTAATTGAGTTATGTAGGGGCTGGCATCAGCTGCCCCTACTGCCTATCCCTTACCTACGCTTGAAAGCACCCAGCGCACAACACCAAATAACGTTAATACGAATATCACCGTTGCCACGATACCTATTAAAATGAAAGCCCATGGATTGCCTTTTGCGAAATCTCGCTCACGAACCTGTGAACTTTGCACGCCTAAAAAGGCCCCCAATACACTGGATATCACTTGCCAGATTGTTGGCTTTTTTTGTTCTGACTCAGACATTGCACTTTCCTTTAATCGTCAATTAGAATAACCGTGCCCAAATTATATGTATTTATTTTAGGAAAAAATTATGACTTCTGATCTCTTATTAAAACTTGAACAAAAAGTTTCTCATGCTGTTGAAGTAATTGAGTTACTTCGTTTACAAGTTGAAGAACTTGAAAAAGAAAATACAGTTCTTAAAGCTGAACACGAGAAATGGCGTCGTGATCTCACTTCTTTACTAAAACGCTTCGATCTCATCGATGGGCCAGCAACAAGCACACCCAATACAGCAAAGGAAGAAGAGTTTATGACTGTTTGATTTATTTTGCTTTGCATCATAAATAACAATCGTTTAACCATCCTCGCTCAACTGCCTTGGCAAACAAGGCAGTGAGATCACCTGTAGCGCATTGCTCCCAAGTTTGCTCACAACTCATCCCTTGTTGTAAACACGCTAAAAATTGAAATTCTAATAATGAAAGCTCATCGACTACCAAATCCCACCCTTTTCTAAAAACTAACAACTGACAGCCCCCAGTCGTTAAATCTATTTGCCACTTATCTTGCGCTTTAAAATACTGTTGCCAAATCGTGTATATAGGGTAATGAGATGTTAACAGCCGATGGGTCTTGCCTAAAGAAAACTTCAATGAAGCATGCTCTTGCTGTGAAAAGTTTGAAAGCTTATGCAAGTCTAAAGGTGCGATGTAACCTTGATACAATACGTTAAAACAGGCCCATTCAAGTTTGGCAACATCGGCTAAATAATCAAGCTGATGCTTGGCATGATTTTGCATTAAATAGCTTGGAAAATCTTGTCCAAGCAGCGTGATATCTGGCTCAGATGAGATTAGTGCTTTTGCATAATCACCACATAATTGCTTGAAAAAATTTTCGCCCACAATCGCTTGGCAAACAGGATAAGTGTTTTTTAAAACGTTAGTTATTCGGCCTAATCGGCTTTGACGGTAGATCTGAATTTTATCTTGAGCATATTTTGCATTTGGCGCGCAAATTGCGTTGATAAAGTTATTTGAGTTCGCGCCCAAAATGGCAGCAACAAATTGCCTTTGCAGCGTATTAAGATCCAATGCTTTTCTTATTTGATAACGGCGGCAGGTTTTTTTACAACCTACCGCTTTAAAATTTACTTAGTTTTTCCACCTACAATTTTATCGCACATACCTTTTGGCACATAAATCCATTCGCCTGCATCCGCATCTTTAGTTGCGTGGCTTGCACAAGAATGTGTGGGTGTACCACAATCATTCATTCCAGCCTTAACGATGCCATAACATTTTTCCATTTCTTTAGGCGCTTCCTTCGCAGCACTGCCCGCAGCAGCCATTGCAGCTTGCGATCCGGCCACGATGCCTAAGGTTATGGCAGCACTAATAGCAGATTTGAGTCTTTTTTTGGTATGATTGCCCATCTTTGGTTTCCTTGCTGGTTTGAATGAAAAATTGTGATCACAACTAACAATCCAAGACATTACCGCTGGTTTGATGTTCTTATCATGAATGTCTCCAAGTGTATACAGACTGTTCATCATTTGCCAAATCAGCACAACAACCAAAATCGCCCCTCTCCCAGCGCACCACTACCTCAAAGCGAATTAAGTGAACAAGAAAAAAAGCATAGTGCAGCCTTGATGCGTGTGAACCATACAGGCGAGGTATGCGCGCAAGCATTATATCTAGGTCAAAGCTTAACGGCTCGCTCAAAAAACATCCGCGCAGCATTTAGTCAGGCTGCGCAAGAAGAAAGTGATCATTTAAATTGGTGTCGACTGAGAATTAATGAGTTAGGAGGACACACCAGTTATTTAAATCCTTTGTGGTTTACAGGCTCTTTATTTATTGGTACTGTCGCAGGCTTATTTGGGGATAAGTGGAGTTTAGGCTTTTTAGCACAAACAGAGCATCAAGTGAGTGAACATTTAGCAAACCACTTAAAAACGCTTTCACAACATGATTTGTGCAGCTTAAAAATTGTTGAGCAAATGCGAATAGAAGAAACCCAGCATAAAGAAACTGCCATTTTGCACGGCGCAGCAACCTTACCCCAACCGGTAACATGGACGATGCAGTGTTTGGCCAAAGTCATGACAACTGTTACATATTACGTTTGATTTTCTCAAGGTCTGTTTATAAAGAGGTGAAGTATGAAAACGTTTTACTCAGTCGAAAATCCACTCGTTGTGAAAAAAGGCGAGGCTTGGCTAAATCCCACTGTACAAGATTATGAAAATTGCCTTGAAGTTGCACTAACTGATCCTGCTAGAAATGAGTATGACATCCAGGATTTTGAAAACTATGACGATGC
>JBFXKR010000145.1:0-5454 GCA_050173595.1 Candidatus Berkiella sp. | reverse complement strand
CTGTTCATTTTCATCTGAAGCTAGTGCATAGGAACCGGTATGCAGCTCTATTAATGTTGCACCACTTTCTTTGGCGGCAATGATTTGATTTTCTTCACTATCAATAAACAAGGATACTTCAATACCATTATCCATGAGTTGCGTGCAAGCAGATTTAATTGCTTTAAAATGCGTTATCACATCAAGCCCGCCTTCTGTCGTCAGCTCCTCGCGCTTTTCGGGCACTAAACAACAATATTTAGGTTTAATTTTCAAAGCAAAATTAATCATTTCATCACAAACGGCCATCTCAAAATTAAGACGCGTTTGGAGTGTTTGCTTCAGTATTTGTACATCTCTGGGTTGGATGTGTCTTTTATCCTCTCTTAAATGTACGGTTATACCATCTGCACCATGTTGTTCAGCAATTAAAGCCGCTGTCACAGGATCAGGGTAATGGCTACCTCTTGCTTGACGAATGGTTGCCACATGATCAACATTGACGCCCAAATAAATTGGTTTATACATTTTGAAGAACCCTCCCATGCTGAAATAACTTACGACTTTGTAAAGGCTTATTACCTAAATAGTGAGCCAATACAAAGCGCATTAATTTTTTTGCCTCACGTAGTTGTGTCTCATTTTCACAATGACCTGTCTGCAATGCTATCAAACTCGCCCCAGAAACAATAAGCTCATTGGCAAGTGATCCCATGCTAGAAGCTTCTATCATGCCAATGATGGGATCATAGCTATATAATAACTCAGGTGAAATGGGTGCACCTGTTTTAGCATCTTGGAATAGATCAATCCCATACCCTAATTGAGCGATTAATTTTAACTCAAATTGACGCAAAATCATTTGTTGCTCTGATTCATTATCTGCGTGCGACAATGCGATGAGGGTATTATCATAATCAGTAAATAAGGCAGGATGCGGATCTTGATGCGCTAACAGTCGCATCATCAACTCATTAAGATATAAACCTAGCAATAATTTATGCCCGGATAACCTTGGAGAGATAACACTAGCTTCAACGCAAGATAAAGTTTTAAGCTCACTTTTTCCAACCCAACTCATTTGTAATAATATAAAGGGCTGTATCAATCCCTGTAAGCGCGATTTTGGTCGTTTGGCACCTTTGGCAATCAAAGTCACTAATCCAAATTGTGCACTAAAACACTCGATGAGAACGCTGCTATCTTTAAAGGGACGGGTGTGAAGAATGTAACAATGTGTTAATTCAACTTTCAAGTGCATACCCCAAGCTATTTAAAGCATGCATATTATCGGACCAACTCTCATTTACTTTAACCCATAACTTTAAGCACACTTTTTTCTTATAAAAACGCTGCAAGTCTTCGCGCGCTTGCGTGCCAATTTCCTTAAGCTTCATCCCTTTTTCACCAATAACGACGCGCTTTTGGCCTTCACGCTCAACCCATATCAATGCATGAATATGAATGATGCTATCTTTGTGCTCAAGTTTCTCAATTTGCACCGTTGTGGCATAGGGTATTTCTTTTTCAAGTAAACGCATCAGTTTTTCACGCACAATCTCACAAATATGAAATTGCTCACTGTGGTTCATGTTTTGATCTTCAGGAAAATAAAATACACTACTCGGAATATAGCTGCTACATAGGTTTTCAAGCTCCTTAACCTGTATGCGCTTCTTCACTGAGATCGGCACGATTTGTGCTTTTGGTAAATTTGTGGCTACTTTTTCGATAAAGGATAATAATTGCGCTTTGTCTGAAACAAGATCAATTTTATTCAGTGCAATGATTACAGGACAGGTTGCATTTTGAATTGATTTACAGATATGCTCATCTTCAGGTGTCCACTGCAATGCTTCAACCACAAATACGATTGCATCAACATCTATTAAGGATTGATGCGCAATTTTGTTCATTTGACGATTGAGCGCCTTTTTGGCACGTAAGTGAATGCCTGGGGTATCAACATAGACAACTTGTCGGTTTAATTGTGTTTTAATCCCTAATATTTGATTCCGTGTGGTTTGAGGTCTAAATGAGGTAATGCTCACCTTTTTCCCCAAAATCGCATTAAGCAAAGAAGATTTGCCCACATTGGGACGCCCCACAATGGCGATAAAACCACAATAAGTATTCTCGCTGGTCGTATTAAGATCAGCTTGCTTCACTTCAAGTGCTGGGTCTAAATCATGATTCATTTGCCATTATCTCCAACATTTTTCTAGCAGCAACCTGCTCTGCAATTTTACGACTTGGTCCTACTCCTTGAACAATTTGAGAAGTTCCTTGTACCTCACAGCTAACCACAAACGTCTGTGCATGTGGTTCGCCTATCATTGAAATTATTTCATATTTAGGAAGCGTGCGTTTCTCACTTTGAAGCCACTCTTGTAGCTGCGTTTTAGCGTCTTTAATCTGCTCTTGTGGTTTTAGCTGGGAAACTTTGTCAGCAAACAAAGTTTGGATAATATTTTTTACCGTTGCAAAATCACTGTCTAAGTAAATAGCACAAAAAATTGCTTCCAGCGTGTCTGCTAATATCGATTCTCTGCGATGTCCACCGCTACGTTTCTCTCCAATCCCCAGATTCAGATAATCACTCAAATAAAGGGATAAAGCCACTTCATATAGGCTTCTTTTGTTGACAAGACTGGCCCTGCCTCTGGTTAACTCACCTTCACTGGCCGTCGTAAACTGATTAAAAAGCACATCGGCGATGACAAAATTTAAAATGGCATCACCCACAAACTCAAACCTTTCATTATTCTTGTGATGAGCACTTTTATGTGTCAGTGCATGCAACAACAAGGACTTATCTTTGAATTCATATCCTAACGCGCGCTGCAATATATCAAGAGTTGCCTGCACCAACCTTTTCCTCTTCATCAAACAACAATACAGCAACCATATTGCCAATTAAATGTAGCCTAACTTCATATTTCATCTTTAAATATGGCACACCATCTTTTTTTTCTAAAACCAGTGAATCAGGTGAAATATTACCGATATAATTCACTTGCAATTTTCTTGTAAACATATCTTTCATTTTAGCTTTAGAATACGTTGTCAAATTCGGATCAGCTGCCATTTCTTTAATAGCATCTCTAACGGCAAAGCTATTCAAATAAGGGGGCACTAACCTGACTGCCAATGTGACAGCAAAAACAATCACAATAGCAGCAACTAATAAATTTAAAACGGTGACACCACGCATATTGTGTTTAGATTTGATTGTCATTGTATTATTCCTTTAATCATTAATCACATGTCCAATTCGCTTCCAACGAATATCCTTAGAAAGGCCATCCCAACTCATCCAGATATAAATGGCTTTACCTAAAATAAGATCTTCAGGTACGAATCCCCAACGGCGGCTATCTTCACTGGCATCGCGGTTATCACCCATCACAAAATACATACCTTTGGGCACGGTTATTTCATCCATCGAATTGCCATCACCATCATGCACATAAATAGAATGAGCACGATGATCTAGGTTTTCTTTAAAGTGTTTAACTTTGTAGGTTAAACCACGCAAATCTGTGTCATAGGCCTGCCCTAGAGATTCTTGGGAAATGGCTTTACCGTTCACATAAAGTGTTTTATTTTCATATTTAATTTTATCGCCAGGGGTACCCACAACGCGCTTGATAAAATCAATAGAGGTATCTTTAGGATATCGAAACACCAAGATATCGCCAATCTTTGGCTCTCCCACTTTAACGACTTTAGTGCCAAATACTGGCAAACGAACACCATAGCTAAATTTATTCACTAAAATAAAATCACCCTCAAGCAATGTTGGCTTCATAGAGCCCGATGGAATTCGAAAGGGTTCGGCAATAAAGGAGCGCAACACACAGACAATAAGCAAAATCGGAAAAAATGAGCGCGCATATTCCACCAGTTTAGGCTCAACGACCGTGTCACCTGGCAGGGTCTCTTTCACACGTTTAGGTTTGAAAATAAAGGCGTCAACGGCCCAAATTAAACCACTTACCAGGGTCGCACCAGCGAGCAAAGACGAAAAATCTGTATAAAGTGGCATTATTTTTTCTCCTTATCTACTTGTAAGATAGCCAAGAAAGCTTCTTGTGGAATTTCAACCGAGCCTACTTGCTTCATCCTTTTCTTACCTCGTTTTTGCTTTTCAAGCAGTTTACGTTTACGAGAAACGTCGCCCCCATAACATTTAGCCGTTACATTTTTACGTAACGCTTTTACAGTTGTTCTGGCAATAATTTGACCACCCAATGCTGCTTGAATAGCCACATCAAACATCTGCCTTGGAATGAGTTCTTTCATTTTATTGGTAATATCTCGCCCACGCGCAAAAGCTTTTTCTTTATGAACGATTAAGGCTAGTGCATCGACCGGATCTGAGTTAATCAATATTTCCATTTTAACAAGATCAGCATTTTGGAAGCGCTTTAGTTGATAGTCTAATGAAGCATAACCACGACTGACTGATTTTAATTTATCAAAAAAGTCTAATACGACTTCATTCATAGGCAATTCATAAGAAACCGATACTTGGGAACCAAGGTATTGTAGTTTTGTTTGAACCCCACGTTTTTCAATACACAGCGTAATGACATTACCTAAATATTCTTGCGGCACAAGAATGTGGGCTTCTACAATTGGCTCGCGCATTTCTAAAACTGAGCTTGGATCTGGCAACTTCGCAGGGTTATCCACACGGATGAGATCGCCATTTTTTAACACAACTTCATAAACAACGGTGGGTGCTGTGGTGATGAGATCTAAATTATACTCTCGCTCTAAGCGCTCTTGTATAATTTCCATGTGCAGCATACCTAAAAAGCCGCAACGAAAACCAAATCCTAATGCGGTTGATGTTTCAGGTTCATAAAACAAAGAGGCATCGTTTAAATTAAGCTTTGCTAAAGCTTCACGAAAATCTTCAAAATCTTCTGAGTTCACGGGAAATAACCCGGCAAATACTTTAGGTTGCACTTTAATAAACCCAGGCACAGGTTTAGTTGCTGGATTTTTGACGGTGGTAATGGTCTCGCCAACGGGTGCGCCATCAATCGCTTTAATGCCCGCAATCATAAATCCAACTTCGCCGGTTTTAAGCGCGTCTTGATAGCTCTTCTTTGGGGTGAAGATCCCAAGGTTATCAACAATGTACTCTCTGTTGCTGGACATCATGCGAATTTTATCGCCTTTGCGCAATTCGCCGTTTTTAATCCGCACTAAAGAAACAACCCCTAAATAACTGTCAAACCATGAGTCAATAATCAGCGCTTGCAAAGGGCCATTGGGTTCGCCTTGTGGAACAGGTACTTTTTCTACAATTTGTTCTAGTAATTCATGGATACCAATACCTGCTTTAGCGCTAACTTTGAGTGCATCATGGGCATGAATGCCAATAATTTCCTCGATTTCGTTGATGATCCGCTCAGGCTCAGCTTGGGGTAAATCAATTTTATTCAAAACAGGGATCACCTC
>JBFXKR010000144.1:0-5454 GCA_050173595.1 Candidatus Berkiella sp. | reverse complement strand
TCCGATCTGAACATAATCTTTACCAGCTTCTTCTAAAAAGAGCGTTCGATACCAACGAACCCCTGAGCCAATGCCACTGATTACGCCCACAAGGACTGGCAGGATGAGAAATTTACCCACTTGCCAACCTGGTATGTACCCAGAAATTGGAACCAACAGTAATAATTTTGCAATCAGATATTGCCCACCAATAATGTAAAATAATGCGGAAATTGACATTAGCATTACACAGACGACAACACCCAGTGTGTCTAAATAACTATATCGAAAAAATATCATCAATAGTGAAAGGGAAATATTTACAAATAACGCAATAATAAGGCTTGGGATTGCAATAGCTAAACTTGGCCACATTCTTTGTGAAATATCATAAGTGATATCACGACCTGCATCTGAAAAGCCAAAATCAAAAGCAAACATTTTCAATGACTTTTGAAAAAATATTGTGTTGGTAAACTTGTCATGCGATTGCAAGTCTGAGTCATAAAATAAAGGCTTATCATAACCGTGCTGAACTTTCCAGTTGCTAATTGCTTCTTTTGTCACATGTTTTTGTCCAAGATGAACCCGAGCCATATCATCTGGCGTATTAACCAAAAAGAACAATGCAAAGGTGAGTATATTTACCCCTAGCAATATGGGAATCATAAATAAAAATCGACGAAAAATATAAGCAAACAAAATTGTTTACTCCTTTAATTTTCCTGGTTTTTTCAAAGTATAAGGTTGATGCGTTTTACGCCAATAGATCATGAACGCCGGTATACACATCACGATGAATCCCAGCAATCCAATAAATACTGGCCACAGAATCGGTTTGTTCCATGCTAATCTGCTTTGATTTCGTACCATAGGATCTAAAGACATATATTTTAATGTGTTTCGAGACATAGCGTTTGTTTTAAAAGGTGCTACCCATCCTTGTCTTAACACATAAATCTTGGGATGAAAGCCCCAAATCCAAGGTGCATCTTCTCTGACAATATCAATCATTTTACCGATAATAGCTTCTCGCTCATTGGTGTTGTCCATGCTTTTCATCTTCTCATATAATGTATCAAAAGCAGGATTCTCATAATTGCTTGCATTTTCCCCATCAATCTTAATTTTGCTGTTCTTACCATAAAGCAAAAATAAGAAATTCTCTGGATCAGGATAATCTGCATTCCATCCCCAAAAGAATATTTGAAAATCACCATTGTGCATTTTGTCTTGAAAGCGATTATATTGCGTTGCCCGAATCACCAATTCAATTCCTAGCTTTTTAAATTGCTTGCGAAACCATGAAAACTGAGCTTGAGATTCAGGTCCACTGGTTGCAATTGCATCATAGTAAAGCACTAAGGGTTGTTTGGTTTTAGGATCAATCCCATTTTTATAACCTGCCTCACTGAGTAGTTTTTTGGCATCGTTTATGGACTTCCTATTTTGATCGCCTTTCTTTGTGTTTTGGTTATATATTACTGGATTTTTTTCTTTTCTATTTTGACTTGAGCCAAAAATGGTTGGCGGCAAAGGCCCTTGAGCAACTATCCCATTGCCATTAAAAAATATATTGATGTATTCTTCGATATCTACTGCAATGGATATTGCTTGTCGTAACTTTCTTTTGGCAGCACTATATCCACCAACAATATCATCTGTCATATTAAAGCCCCAGTAAAAGATACTGGGTTGCACTGAGGTACTTAATCGAATACCTTTATCTGACAAATCTTTAGTCAAATTCAAATTACCGGAAGCACCAGCGCTCATTACCTGATCAAAGTTTTCTGCACTGACCCCTGATTGATCATAATAGCCTTGCAAAAATTTACTCCAATAAGGAATCGTTTCTTTTTCAAGTACAAACACAATTTTATCTAAAAAGGGGATAGGCTTGCCTGCCATTTTTAATAACCCTTTTTCCGCATCCCCTGGCATCCCCTCACTTGGATAGTTTTCACCATGAAAGCTTGGGTTTTTGGCTAAAACCATTTGCAAGTTTGGATTATTTTCTGCCAAGGTAAATGGCCCCGTTCCCACTGGATACCAATCAAGCGTAATGTTCTTTTGCTGCAACACTTTTTGTGAATAAAATCTAACTGCTTCCCAAGGCATTGGTGAATAAAAAGGCATTGCTAACCAATACATAAATTGTGGCTGTTTGCCTTTTACTTTTATCTGGAAAGTATATTTATCTAAAGTCTGAGCACCCTGGAAATGTAATTCCCTTAAATCAACGAAAGGAATTTCTTGAGAATGAGAAGAAAGCGCTTTGTAGGCTTCATTTATTTTCTCTGATAATTCGGTCAAGCCAACAATATAATTTCTCATTAATCCAAACACGGGTGAGTTTAAAGTAGGATCAGCTAATCTTTTAATTTGATAGACAAAATCTTGAGCAACTAGCTCTCTGCTGCCGGTTTTAGCAAAATCTTGTAGGCTATGCTTTCCTGCTACTTCTGCTTTCGTTAAGTGATGATACAAAAATTCATCTGATCCTTCTCTTTTTGCAAAGGCAGGATGTTGTTGATACATGATGCCAGGTTTAATTTGAACTTTGTAAAGGGTATAGGCAATGGATTCTGGTGGCGCATTATCTGCTAAGGGTTTATCATCCTTATCAAGATAACTTAACTCAGGCAGTTTCGATGCACTAAGCGCCATCAATTCATAGGGTCGTTTTAAATAGTGGTACTGTAGTGGTGGTTCATAGATTTGGTTAATAAAAATCCACTCATCTGCACTATAGGAAATAGCCGGATCCAGATGCTTGGGCCTTTCTGAAAAGGAGGTATAAAGCGTGTTATCAGTGATGTCATCTTCAGGATAAGGATTGTTCCACATTCCCTTATCGCATCCGACAGAGATCAATATAAAGCAAATTGATGCACAAAATTGTAATTTACCAAACACAGAATGTCTTCCTTGGCATTCATAGCGCTAGGTATCCCATACTCTAGTGCCAATGTTCAACCCAAAACATATTTTAAGTTAAACAGCAAACTTTTGGTATACTATTAATCATATTTTATTATAGGAGGGATTAGGGAGAAATCGATGTCTGTCAGGATAAACCTATTACGAAAGGATAGTGTTCGTTATGTTAGCGCAGGTGATCTAACACAGCGTGAATATAGGGCTTTAGAAAGGCCCTATATCCTATCCTCAAACTTTTGCACTTTGGCATCTTTAATTAATTGGGTTACGTAAAGGGCGAATTCTAATTCGCCATAGTGTTTGGCTAGCTGTGCAGAAAAACTTTGTCTTTCTTGCTCAGAAATTTTACTAATATCACCATTCTCAACTTTAGTTAGCCAAATTATTGAATAATCGCCATTATCATGCTTTAACTCTTTAAAACTACCACTTGACGAAGGGTTTGCCATACCAAATACAGCTTCCACCATTTGTGGATCTGGGGTAGTGGTATTACGCGTAACCTCTTTTGCATCTGTCCAGGTAAACGCTGTTTGTACTTTATCAAGCGGCATCTTGTCCTGTACGATTTTATCAAAGTCGGCTTTAGCCTGGGCTTTGGCTAATTGTTCTGTTTTTTCAAAAACAATGGTTTTCGTAATTTCAGGTTTTACCTCGTCTAATGGCTTTTGTGTTGAGGCTTGAACATTTCCAACACGTAAAACAAGATAATTTTCTTCGTCTAGCTTTATAAGCTCGCTGTTGTTTTTATCATCCTTTACCTGGCTGTTAAATGCAGCCGCAATCACATTAGGGTTTTGCAACAAAGATTCTTTTGGCCCCTCAAGCTTTGAAAAAAACTCGGAGTGATTAAGTTCAAGACCTAATTTGTCTATGACAGGTTGCAAAGAGTCTGGGTAGTCAAAAGCTAAATCATTCAGATCATCGCCCATTTTAGCAAACTTATCTTGAGCCCATTCATGCTTCATTTTGGAGATAATCTCATTTTTAACTTCATCTAGCTTTTTAGCTTTAGCTGCTTGCTTATCAATAAGTTTGATTAAATGATAACCAAAGTCAGTTCTAACAGGCTCACTGACATCGTTCTTTTTATGTAAATTAAAGGCTGCTTTCTCAAACTCAGGGATCATCTCACCTTTGTTAATCCATTCTAATTTTCCGCCGTTTTGCTTACTTGCGGTGTCATCAGAGACTTCTTTAGCAACTTTTTCAAAAGACTCGCCTTTTTTAATTCTATTAGCTGCAGCAAGTATTCGCTCTTTTGCAGTTATAAGATCCGACTCTTTTGCATTTTTTGGAACAGCCACTAGGATATGTTCAACTTCCACCCTCTCTGGCTGGTGAAAAGCAGCTGAATTTTCTGAAAAGTAAGCTTGAACATCTTCTTCTTTTGGCTGATATGCTTGCGCTATCTTTGGCAAAGATAACACCACATATTCTAAAGAAACTTTTTCTGGTGTTTTAAAGTTCTCTAAGTGCTTATCATAAAATGCTCTTATTTCATCTTCTGTCGTATTCACTTGCTTTTCAAAAGATTGTCTTGAAATGGTGAAGTAACGAAAATCTCTCTTTTGTAAAATAAATTTAACCAGCGCTTGTAGATCGGTTGGCAAGGAAAAAGCCGTCTGCATTAAACCTTGTTCTAGTTGCTGCTTGATAAGTGCTGTTTTAATGTAATTCTTGAAACTCGCATCGGTATAGCCAGAGCTAATTAAAAAGCGTTGATAAGCATCAGGTGAAAAATTTCCATCAACAAGGAAAAAGGGAATGCTATTGAGCATTAAACCTATGCGTTGCGCACTGACGGTTAGTCCCATCTTAGCCGCATCATCCATCATGATGGTCTCATCAATCATCGATTGCAGTAGTTCTTTTTTAACCAATTGCTGATCTAACTGAGCAACGGAATCACCTGCTTGATTGACGTAGCGCTTATAGGCGTTATCTAGTTCTTGGCTAGTAATTTCACTGCCTTGTACTTTCGCGACGATATGTGAAGAAGCATTGCTACTAAAAAAGTTCTCGGTACCAAATAGGATAAATGTGATTGCTATTAACCCGATGATTATCCAAGCAATCCAACCTTGTGCTTTATCCCTTAAGCTTTGCAACATGGCTTGTTCCTCAAAGGTACGATACTCATTTCAAAGAATATTAGGTAGGTAGTTTCATCCAAGCTTTAAGGCTAAAAGGTTGGCTTGCCAACCTTTTAGCCTTAAAGGTAAGTTGGCGGAGCGGACGGGACTCGAACCCGCGACCCCCGGCGTGACAGGCCGGTATTCTAACCAACTGAACTACCGCTCCCCATTTTATATATTGGTGGGTGCTGAGGGGCTTGAACCCCCGACCCTCGCCTTGTAAGGGCGATGCTCTGCCAACTGAGCTAAGCACCCACGAAAAAGACCGAAGCGTCTATTACTAGACTTCTTCTTCTTCAACCATGACGGTGCCGGAGTTTACAGCATCCTTCAACGCTTTACCAGCTTTAAAAAGAGGAACGTTTGCAGCGTCAATATTTATTGGTGCGCCGGT
>JBFXKR010000143.1:0-5484 GCA_050173595.1 Candidatus Berkiella sp. | reverse complement strand
ATTTAAGAATAATGCGCAAAACAACCCCATTAATAAAAGTAAAAGCATATCCCCTGATTGAATTAGTCATCGTGGTGGTGTTGCTGGGTATATTAGCAGCTGTAGCTTTACCTCGGTATTTAAATGTGACTGGTAAAGCAAGGACCGCAATCGTCTCTACAACCGGGGGCGCATTTAGCTCAGGTTTGAATGTTGCCAAGGCGCAATGGGAGCTGGCGAACGACGAAGATTCATTTGTTGATATTAATCAAGATGGCCGCTCACTCACCAAATTTAACAAGCGTGGTTATCCTATTGGTATTAGTGCCGATGGGATCAGCGCATTATCTGAAATCAAAGATGGTGGCGTGTCAGGCAACGATACTTGCAGTCAAATTCTACACAATATTGTTAAAACATCTGGAGTAAGCATTATTCCCGCTGATGAAGCAGGTAAATGTAGTAGTGGTGATTTTTGTGCCAAGGCAACAGGTGAAAATAAATGTACTTATATTTACCGCAAAACAAAAGAAAAGATTACATACGATGCCAATACGGGTGAAGTTACTTACCCTTAAGATAAGCTTGCGTTAAGGAAAGGAATGTTAACTTTAAAATCAAAACATAAACGCATGAGCAATTGGGGCTTTACGCTTATTGAGTTGGTCATTGTTATTGTGTTGTTGGGGATTTTGGCATCGGTTGCGCTTCCGCGATTCTTAGATATCACCGGTGATGCACACAATGCAAGTGTTAGTGGCACCGCCGGCGCAATGGCATCTGCTGTGAACATTGCCCATGCTAAGTGGTTAGCTAGCGGGCAGCCAACAACAACACCCCCTATTGCGGGTATTGATTTTATTAATTCTGGACACTCCAATGTTGGATTTAACGATCAAGGTTGGCCTAATTCAGCAACAGATGGTTCAGAGGATGTAACTTTAAAAGATGTGCTAGGTAGTGGCAGTAACGATAATACGATTTGTGCACAGATCATGAAGAACCTACTTTCTTCATCTAGCGTTACATTTGGTGCAGGTGAAAATTGTCCTGATAACTACTGTGCCGTTTACAAAGAATCAACTTGCACTTATACCTATCAGAAAAACAAGGATATTCCAAGAATTATTTACTACTCAACCAACAATGGTGCCGTGACCAAAAAAATACCATAATTGGGGAAATTGTGAAAGGTGAAAAGGGATTTACCATTATTGAATTGATTTTAGTCATCGTTTTAATCGCTATTATTAGTGCAACTGGTTTTGCCACACTCTCAAATACGTCGCTCTTCACTTCTCGCTTTTTCACTGATGAGTTTTTAAATATGTTACGTTATGCGCGCAAGGTTGCAAGCGCAACAGGATGTGAGGTTGCTCTGATATCTAAACATAACGAGATTGGTCTTTATCGAAGAGCACAATGTACTCAAGGCGATTTTACATACCCTATTTTATCTCCCATTATCTTTGACTCAAAAGCGGGTTATGTCATTTCGCAACCAAAAGGATGGCATGTTAAGGAGTTGCCACTTTATGTTCATAGCGATGGAAAAATTTTTAATGCTGATGATAGATGGCAAAAAGAAATTAATTTAAAGCTTAATCAACAACATTTTGTGATAGACGGATTTAGTGGTTTTGTTTATGAAAAAATATAAAGGGCTCACCTTGGTTGAGCTTATTTTGGCGATGGTCGTGTTAAGCGTCGGTTTAAGCGGTGTGCTATCGATAATGATATTTAGTGTTAAAAACAGTGTGACGCCAGAGCTTAGATGGCAACTGATTGTGATTGGCGAAAATATCGTACAATCCTTGCTTGATCAAAAAGAAGGAGTTTTACCTGCACAAGGAACATTGCAAGACTTGTTTCCCGCATTTAGCGCGCATATACCAAATGCGACACAAATTAAGATGCAAGTGACGACGCAGCCCTATATCACCGATGATAGCACGCTTATTAGCGTTACCTTATCGCATCAAGCTTTGGGCGATACCCAGCTAAGTGCCATTAAATATAAGACATCACAACATGAATAGGCAACGTGGCTTTACATTTGTAGAGATGATTCTAGCACTCTTAATTTGCGCCATTTTAGCTGGCATTATTATTGAAATTATTGCAGGCCCTATTAAATCCTATTTTTGGCTAAATCAAAGAGCATTGCTTGCACAAGAAGCAGAGCTTGCTTTAGATATGATGGAAAAGGAATTTACACAAGCATTAGCGCAATCTATTGATGCGAGAAATGCAGCAGATAAACAAAGTATTTCATTTCGTAAAATAATTGCAAAAACTTTTGTTGAGCAAGAAAAAGAAGGCACTAATCTACTTCGCATATTAACCAATGTAGATAAAGTAATTGAAATTGATAAGCCTTACTTGCTTAAATTCCAAAGTGATAAACAAAATAAACTATACCAAGTTACCTTTTCACGTAACCAAGATGCGCTTTGGGCAAATTTAGATGAAAAAATAAGCCTTCAAGCACATCATCCTATTGAAGTAAACATTTTGTCAGCGTTAATTACTTATCGCTGTGAAAATCATGAATTAATCCGTGAGCAAGATCAAGCGCAGTCCTTATTGAATAACCAAATTAAAAGCTGCCAATTTGCTCAATTAAATGAAAGCGACGCTTCGGTTGTTTTTCTTAACTTGCAAATACAATCCTTAGCAAAAGAGCCAATGTTGATGACGCGCCCAGTTACCCTCCAGGTGGGTGTATGAAAAATTCACAAACAGGTGCTGCCTTATTAGTGATAGTTTTTATCCTGGTGGTGCTTGCTTTAGCTGGCACTTACATGCTTAAACTTAGTTTTAGCCAAATACAACTCGTTAATTATTCACTTTTAACGAGTAAAGCCAAGCTTGCCACATTAAGCGCGTTTGAATTAACCAAGCAGTTAAATGAAGGCAATCAGCTTCACTGTCAAGATTATGATTATGAATTTGGTAAAGAAGCCAAAGCCTTATCAGGTTTTACGGTTAAAGTAAGTTGTGAACAAAAAATTGTCTACCCAAGCAGCGCACCTACCTTTATGGCCTTGCAATTTAAAGCAAGTGCAACTTATGGGCATCTTCAAGACAGAGACTTTGTTGCTTATGAACAATCGCGTTGGTATGTGGTACCATCAAAAGTAATTGCAACTAAAAATGATGATTAGCCATGTTATCGACCAATAGCGATCAAGCAAAGCAACAAGAAAGTAGAGCCTTAATCATTTTAAAAGGGCTTTGGAAAAAGTTTTGGCAACAAAAGCCGCTGCATCGTTTGATCACTTTTTTAGTGATGCTCTTAACCATTTTATGGATGGTGATTTTCTATTCTTCTTTTATTATCTGGCAAATTTTTTGTTTTGTGATGACCAAAATCGTGCTTTGGGGCTTAGAGTGGTATGTCAAAGAGTAAAAAAGGGTTAGCAAAAGTAGCTAACCCTTAATTGTTAATCAAAAGAGATGATATTATCTCAATTGTTTCCTGCTTCTCGCAGGAGCAACATCATTAGCCGCAGTTTGTCCACGGTTTGCCAATGTTTTAGCAAGCATTACTATCCAGGGAACAGCGGTTAATTCTGCTACAGCTTGTGCTGGAGATTCCGCAAAGTTATAAGCGTAAACGCCACCAGCGAGCAGCGCTCCTAGTGTTTCCACATCACCAATTGCTGAGGCATCAATTTCAACGTTTTGGTCATTACCGGTGAATTTAGCAAACAATTTACCACCGGTTGCTGCAACTAACAGCGTGCCTGGCACGGCTAAGGTTGCAAGCAAAGTTTCTAAAGGAGAGGCACCTGTATATGCTGCAACCCCAAAACCAAGAGCTGCTGAGCCAAGCGCCACAATTTTCGAAAAACTCACATTGGTAAAAATTTTCATACGACGTACCTCTTTAATTTTATGGCGTGCTAAAATTGTTAAAACTACTGGAGTAGAAGTAGCCTGTCATAAAGGTATAGGGAGCAACTGCGCCAGCAAAAAGTGCAGCGGGTACCAAAAGACCACTATAAAACCCAAACGCACCAATAGCGAGGCTGGTTAAGGCTGTGTAAGCTAAGCCTTCGTTGACAGCGCGATTTTTAAGTTTGTCGTAGGTGGCTGCATCAATACAATTAATACCGCCAGAAATATAACTAACTTCAGATAAATTTAGCTCTCTCATAAAAACTCCTGAGAAATTATCGAAGTTAGTTTTTACACTTGATAGTGTTGAGAGTCAATCATATTAAACATGGTTTGCTCAAAATAAATGGATTTGCAAATGGGGGGCAGTTGAAGATCTTCAAACAACGAGTAATTTACTTAATCGGATAACTTATCCTGTATCAAGCTTTAGTCTTAAGGTGCTTGGGGAGCCATTTTGCCTTGAGGGGCAAGGTTAGGGGCCACATCTCTTTTGGCAATCGCACGTTGTTGATAAAAGGTGACACTGTCACTTTGCGCTTTGATAATGGCAGGATCTTTTTCGCTGGTAATGACCGCATTGACTGTATAAGCGCCACGAGGAAAATCTTTGAGTTCAAAACTTAAATTTTCTGAATAGTTTCCATACGGTTTGCCGTTAACAATTAAATTAATTCTATCGCCCGGTTGTAGTTTGGGGCTCAAGCTTAAGAGCACAGGCACGACTGTGACATCATTGTTAAATGTTTGTTGATTTTGAGGAGAGGTAATACTTAATTTGTAATCCACCGCTTCATCTTTTTTGGTGGTTTGCGTTGTTTGTATTTCTTTGACTGCGGGCATGGTAACAGGCGGTGGTGGTGTAATAGTGATTTTTTCGCCCCCTTGAATAGGGTTATCACTAAAGACAACATTACCCTGTTTATCTACGCCTTTATAAACTGTTTGCGCATGTGCTGTTTGTGCATATAGCACAAACAGCGAAAGGCAGGTAAAAGTTAGTTTCTTCATGCTTACAAACTATAGTACATCTCAAACTCAATAGGATGCGTCGACATGTGTAAACGCTTGACCTCTTGTTGCTTAAGCGCAATAAAAGCATCAATCAACTCATCACTGAATACACCGCCTTCTTTTAAAAAGGCGCGATCTTTATCCAGTGCATTGAGTGCTTCAGGTAAAGTTTCTGCAACACTTTCTAATTCAGCAGCTTCTTCTGGAGGTAAATCGTATAAGTCTTTATCCATGGGATCGCCAGGATGTATTTGTTTACGAATACCATCAAGACCTGCCATGAGCATGGCAGAAAAAGCCAAATAAGGATTAGTGGCTGCATCTGGGAAGCGCACCTCTATACGACGCCCTTTAGGAGAAGGCGTGTAAGGAATACGAATGGACGCTGAGCGGTTATGAGCAGAATAAGCCAATAAAACCGGTGCTTCAAAACCTGGCACGAGGCGCTTATAACTGTTTGTAGTGCTATTGGTAAAAGCGTTTAATGCTTTGGCGTGTTTGATAATGCCGCCAATATAGTAAAGCGCGGTGTCAGATAAGCCCGAGTAGCCATCACCACTAAATAAGTTAACGCCGCCTTTGAATAAG
>JBFXKR010000142.1:0-5505 GCA_050173595.1 Candidatus Berkiella sp. | reverse complement strand
GGGCAAGCGATAGACTTAAATGCCCAAGGTAAAAACCTTAACCTTGATAATTTAATACAAATGCATCGAGCAAAGACTGGGGCTCTGATGACAGCCAGTGTACAATGTGGCGCGTTAGCGAGCACTAAAGCTACTGACCAGGATTTAATTGAGTTAAGTAAATTTGGCGAAGCCTTGGGGCTTTGCTTTCAAATTCAAGATGACATTTTAGATGCCCAGGGCAACACCGAAAAGTTGGGCAAAAAAACCGGACAAGATGTGAAAAATCAAAAATGCACTTTTGTGACAATATTAGGCGCACAAGCCGCCAAAGAGCATGCTTTACATTGGCAACAACAAGCTCAACTTTGCCTAGCGCATTTTGGCGAAAAGGGCGCCCCCTTGCGTGCATTAACGACTTACATGCTTGAGCGAACGATGTAATGAGCATAATACATCGTATCCAGTCACCAGAAGATCTGCGTCTTTTAAGTCTCTCACAATTACCTGAAGTGGCGAGCTCAATCAGAGAATTTATGCTTGAAACTTTAAATCAAGCCGGTGGTCATTTAGGCGCAGGATTAGGTGCAGTCGAATTAGCCATTGCTTTACATTATGTCTTTGATACCCCCAACGATCGCTTGATATGGGATGTGGGACATCAAGCCTATCCGCATAAAATTCTAACGCAAAGAAGAGACAAGCTTCATAGCATTCGCCAAAAAGCAGGATTAGCGCCTTTCCCACGCCGTGAGGAAAGCCCTTATGATGCCTTTGGTGTTGGCCACTCAAGTACCTCTATTAGTGCAGGCCTTGGTATGAGTCTTGCCAATAAACATAAAAGCATTCATCAAAAAGTCATTTCGGTAATCGGCGATGGCGCGATGAGTGCCGGAATGGCATTTGAAGCACTTAACCATGCCGGATCGCTTAAAGCTGATTTGTTAGTGGTACTAAATGATAACGACATGTCAATCTCAGGTAATGTTGGGGCCTTATCGAATTATTTTGCCAGAATTTTATCAAGCAAGCTCTATGCTTCCATGCGTAACAGCAGCAAAGAAGTATTAAAGCGCATTCCCCCAGTTTGGGAATTTGCGAGAAGAACAGAAGAACATCTCAAAGGCATGATAGTACCTGGCACGTTATTTGAAGAAATGGGATTTAACTATATTGGTCCAATAGATGGACATGATCTGCAAGCATTGGTGAAAACATTTCAAAATGTTAAAGAGTTAAATGGTCCTCAGCTGATTCATACCATCACACAAAAAGGCAAAGGATACCCTCCTGCAGAAGCTGATCCCATCAAATATCATGGTGTCACTAAAGGGTTTTATCAAAAAGATGAAACATTGGGCGCAAGCGCACCCAAAATGGCAACTTATTCTGATGTGTTTGGAGATTGGTTGTGTGAAATGGCCCAAAGTGAACCACGGTTGGTCGCCATCACACCTGCCATGTGCGAAGGTTCAGGTCTAGTACGTTTTTCCAAAACGTATCCAACACGTTATTATGATGTCGCCATTGCCGAACAACACAGCGTAACGCTTGCAGCAGGATTAGCTTGCGAAAACATGAAGCCTGTTGTTGCTATTTACTCAACCTTTTTGCAACGTGCCTATGATCAACTCATTCATGATGTGGCACTTCAAAATTTACCCGTTTTATTTGCTATTGATAGAGCAGGATTAGTGGGTGGCGATGGTCCAACCCATAACGGCAGTTTTGATTTAAGTTATTTACGCACAGTCCCTAACATGATTGTGATGGCACCTTCTGATGCCAACGAATGCCGCAGAATGTTAACAACAGGTTTAATGGCAAATGGCCCTGCTGCGGTTCGTTATCCCAGAGGCAGCGGACCTTTAGTACAAATTGAATCACAGTGCGATCCTCTCCCCATCGGCAAAGCACAACTGATACGTCAAGGTCACACCATTGCACTCTTAAGTTTTGGCGCGATGTTACAAACGGCCCTGACAGTTGCTCAAACATTGAATGCGACCGTTGTAGATATGCGTTTTGTGAAACCACTTGATGAAGCCATGATATTTGAAATGGCTAAAAACCATACTTTTCTTGTCACGTTAGAAGAAAATGCCATTATGGGTGGTGCCGGCTCAGGCGTTAATGAATGTTTGCTTGCCAATGGATATCAATGTCTGATTCTCAATATTGGCATTCCTGACTATTTCGTTGAACATGCACAACCAGAAGAAATGTTGGAGAGCTGTGGTTTAAGCGCAAAGCACATTTTAGCGCGCATACAGGAAAAAGTCAGAAACCACTCTTGTAATACCGTTGATTCTCACGTAGAGTCACTATGATAAATTGATGCACGATTTAGGGTTAAAAATATGATTAATGATCCGGTAGTTGATATCCAAAGTAGTCCCGATTGGCGAAATCTGCCAGTAAATCGCGTTGGGATCCGCGGTTTAAGACACCCTATGATTTTTGAAGATTTTACACCTTCTCGTGGATTAACACGTCAAACTGTTGTCGCGCGTTTTGATATGCTGGTTGATTTGCCTAAAGACGTTAAAGGCACACATATGTCTCGTTTTGTTGAATTGCTCAATGAAGATGAAACTGTGTTAAGCGTAGCAACTGTTCCACATTGGTTAGAAACTATGGTTGGCAGATTAAATGCCAAATATGGCTTTTTGCAGGTAAATTTCCCCTACTTTGTGAAAAAATTTGCACCTGCCTCACAAGTACCCAGCCTCATGGATTATGATATTAGCATCCGTGGTATTTTAGAAAATGAGGAAGTACATACTTTTGTCACCGCGGTTGTGCCTGTTACTAGCCTCTGTCCTTGCTCAAAAGAAATTGCTGATTATGGTGCTCATAACCAACGCTCCCACGTCACTATCACCGTACGGGCAAACCCCACTTTATCACTTATAGAAATCATTCAGTTAGTAGAAAGCAAAGCTTCCTGTGAGCTCTTTGGGATCTTAAAGCGCACCGATGAAAAAATAGTCACAGAACGTGCTTATGATAACCCAAAATTTGTGGAAGATATGGTGCGCGATGTTGCCACGTCTATGGAGCAACTAGAATCGGTGATGGGTTATAAAATCAGCTCTGAGAATTTCGAATCTATCCATAATCATTCTGCTTTTGCAGAAATTGATAGACTATGGGTAAGTGAAGAAATTAAAGCAAAAAACGCCATTGAAAAAATTGCCAAAGACTACGCCGTGACTGTTTAATACCGTCATGGTGTACAAACATACACCCATCAGGCACGAAGGCTCAAAAATAGGTTAAAATTAACTTAAACCTATTTTCATAAATAGTTGAGAATATGAAGCTGTTGCGATCTATTTTTGACAGACTATTTGCAGCTTTTCGCAAAAGCGATGCCATTGAGTATGTCAAAACAAGAAATATCACTGATTATATTCGTTGGGTCCAAAGTGAGGCTGCGCGCCTTGATAACAATGATGAAACTAAAGATAAATATCTGAGAAAATTACGCAAAGAAGCTTTCCCTATCAAACTGTTCTTAGAAAACACCCCCTCTTTACCTATTGTAGAGATATCGCTTTCCTATCAAAACGAAAGTTGGGATGCCAAAGGCAAGCTTAAATCAAATGGCGCGCATCAAAATGCTATCTATATTGAAGTCACTGGCACCAGAGGCTATAACGGTGACAATCAACATTTAAGAATCTACAGAGCCCCAAGCCCTCAAATTACTGATAGCGATGATCTATCTCAGTATGCACAACTGATTAAAGATAGAATCTACAAAAAAACCCAAAACACAAATTATGATAAAAGCTATATTCTGCTGGTTTATTGCGAAGTAATGCATTCCTCCAAAAATCAATTTGGATCTTTAATTGAAATTTTGCATAAAGACAGTGAAATTAATGCACTGCTTGAAAAAAGTGTGTTTGAGGGCATTTATGTCATACAATGGGATGGCCAACATGCTTATCAAGCCAAAATAAAATAACATGAACAACAAATCTCAAAGCCCAATTCTCTATGAGAGCAATGCAATAAAACAAACCCATCCCTTGCATTTATATCATCTTGCAAAAGCATTCAAGCTATCGCCCAAAGAACCCAACAACGCGCGAGTATTAGAATTAGCCTGTGCCAGCGGTGGTAATTTATTGCCAATGGCCTATTATCTGCAAAGCCACTTTGTGGGCATTGATATTAGCGAGCAAGAAATAGCGCTTGCCCTTGATGCAAGCTTAATGCTTAATTTGAAAAATATTGAATTTAAAGCGCAATCTGTGGTCGACTTTAAAGCATCACAACCATTTGATTATATTATTTGTCATGGGCTGTACTCTTGGGTAGCGCCCCCTGTCCGAGAAAGTATATTAAAAATATGCCAACAGTATTTAAGTGATGATGGCATTGCCTATATTAGCTACAATACATATCCTGGATGGGTGATAGGCAATTCGTTAAGAGACTTGTTGCTATTGTCTGCTAAAAGCCAAAGCTCAATAAACAATAAATTGACACAAGTTCATGCCTTAATGAAGAGCTTATCCATCGGGCTATCCCAACCGCAATCTGCTTATGAATGGCTGCTCAATGAAGAAGTTAAACTAGTATCTGCGCACTCTGACAATCAATTGTTACATGAACATTTAGGTAATGCACATTTCCCCTGCTACTTTTATGAGTTTTTAGAAAGTGTACAACGTTATCAGTTGCATTATCTGTGTGATGCTACTTTTTTTGAATTTGAAGATGCAAGCTTTGAGCCGCATTATAGTCAACTTCAAGATCTAATGCATAATCGACGATTTCGCAGCTCTCTTTTAAGTAAAAAGTCTGTAAACAAGGCAAATGTGCAAAATATGAAAGCAGCTTATGGATCACTTGCCTCGCAAATTTGCCCCAATCCTGTTGTGCCACCAAAGCCCCAAGCTTCATTACTAGCAAGGTTTCAAGTATCACAGCAGCCTCATGTCACCAATATCCATCATGAAAATATTTTGCTCACCCCAATTGCCCAAGCGATTTTTCCTTTTCTTGATGGTCAACATGATTTTGAATCACTTAAATCGATTGTAAAGCAATATATTGACGCAGGTGAGCTTGTTTTGGTCGATTCTTTACAACAAAGCATCCTCGACCCCTCTCATCAAGAAAATCAACTTAATGTGATATTACAAGAAACGTTGCTCCTATTAGCTACTCGATATCTGATTCATGTATAATCTGAATATGGCTTACAAAAGTGCATCATTACAACCACATGTGCTTCGTATCGTGCAAGACAAAGGCACCGAGCACCCTTATAGTGGAGAATACGACACCCACGATGCTGGTGGCACCTACTTATGCCGCCAATGTGGGCTAGCGCTATTTCGCTCTGAATCGAAATTTCACTCAGGCTGTGGTTGGCCAAGCTTTGATTTCAATATTCCCAATACCCTTAAGCAAGAACCCGACAAAGATGGTCATCGCACAGAAATTCTTTGCATCCGCTGTGATGCCCATTTAGGCCATGTGTTTCTGGGTGAAAATCACACCCCC